>CAYNDN010000120.1:0-8715 GCA_964395075.1 uncultured Lentimicrobiaceae bacterium
GAGGTGAATTTTAATTACACCGAAGCCAATGCTTGGCAATACAGTTTTTATGTGCCTCAGGATGTGAGCGGACTCATGGAAATGCTGGGCGGGCCAGACAGCCTTTCCTACCGTTTGGATAAGCTATTCAATGCAAGGCAATCTACTACCGGAAGACATCAATCAGATATTACCGGGCTTATCGGACAATATGCCCACGGCAACGAACCCAGCCACCACATGGCCTACCTTTACAATTATTGCGCTCAGCCCTGGAAAACCCAGGAAAAAGTGCGCCAGATCATGGACGAACTTTACACCTCAGCGCCTGATGGCCTATGTGGCAACGAAGACTGCGGACAGATGTCGGCGTGGTATGTGATGAGTGCTTTAGGGTTTTATCCGGTTACCCCGGCCTCCAACACTTATGTGATTGGCAGCCCCGTATTTAATCAGGTCACAGTTCACCTGGAAAATGGAAAAAAACTGGTGATTGAAGCTGAAAACCAGTCTGAAGAAAACATGTTCATTCAAACTGCTTCCCTCAACGGAAAGTTGCTCGCCAATTCATTTCTCACCCACGAGCAGATTGAAAATGGCGGGTTCATCAAATTTGTGATGGGCAACCAGCCCAATAAAAGTTGGGGATCGCTTGATGACGAGATTCCGGTATCCGAAATCCACGAGCATCTTATCAATCCGGTTCCTTATGTAAAACAAGGAAAACGCGTGTTTTTTGATAGCCAGAAAATTGAGTTGGGTTGTGCCGATGAAAAAGCCGGTATCATGTTCAGCACCGATTCCACTCCTCAAACGTTAACAAATTACAATTCCCCTTTCGAAATCGATGAAAGTACGCCATTGCGCGCCCTTACTATTTCTACGGGAAAAGAGCCAAGTTTTGAGATCAATGCCTGGTTTGAAAAAATACCGGAAGGCCGCTCCATTTCGATCACCCATCCTTATGCCAACCAATACAGTGCCGGTGGCGACATTGCTCTGATAGACTTCCGTCGAGGCGAAAATAACTTCCGCACCGGCGCCTGGCAGGGTTACGAAGGCGTGGACCTGGAAGCCGTGATTGATATGGGAGAAGCACAAACCATTCGCGAGCTGAAAACCGGATTCCTGCAGGACATCAACGCATGGATTTTTATGCCCGAATATGTAGAGTACCATGTTTCGTATGATGGGGAAAGTTTCCGCAGGTTGGGCCGCATCAAAACGCCGGTTGCAGAGGATGACTGGACCGTCCAGACCCATGATTTCAGGCTGATCTTTAAACCTACCAAAGCCAGGTATATAAAAGTAGTAGGGAAAAATAAATCCATTTGCCCTGACTGGCATAAAGGTGCTGGTAATAAATGCTGGGTGTTTGCAGATGAAGTGGTGATCCGGTAATGGTTATCTGTTGATCGTTATCCGTTAATCGTTATCCGTTAATCGTTATCCGTTAATCGTTGTTTCCCAAATTCCAAAATGCAATAATTTCTTTGAATAACATTGCTTGGCTTTTGCATTGGACTATAAAGAGACGCGATTAATCGCGTCTTTACTTCATCCGGGGAACATACTAATGAGCTGTTAAGCAAGAATTGACAAATTAAGTTTGACGTTTCAATGTGCTATGCACGATTGAAAGTCCAATGACCTTGAATCGTCCGAAGGACATTCAAGCGTCAAAATAAACTTAACCATGCACTAATTTGATTTAGCAATGTTTTCTAATCCGTAGTCGATTCCGGGATGGATCTCCTAAAACGTCACCGTTTTATCCGCCCAAAAAACCATATTTACACAATCCACCATCGTTGAAACCGGGCAGGAGGTTGCATCTTCCAGTTTGCGGGATTTTAGGCAGGTTCCGCAGGCAAGAATTTCGCCACCAATTTCCACAAACTTCTTAAGCTGCTCATCCACATTGTAGGTTTCATGGTTCATGCCTTCACATTCCACGGCTTCGCCCATCAGGAAAACTTTTACTTCATGGCCTTCTTTTTTGGCAGTTACCGCAAAACGCAAACCGTTCCAGGCTTTTTCATCTTCTTTGGTTTCGATGATGATTCCTATTTTCATTTTCAAAACATTTTAATGTGATTTGCCATTTACATCTTCGCATTATTTTCGCTACTCAAAATCTTATAAATAAAGTCAAGTTTATTAATTATCTCAGGATGAATTTCATCTTTACTCATCACACTGGCTATGGCAAAATATTCATTTTTGCTCAATGGTATTTCGAGTTGATCAAATAAACCGGGTAAAAACTTCTTACTTGCTCCAATATTTACATTTGCCTCGTCATCTTCCATTGGTGATTTCAAGATCGATTGGAAAGGTGTTTTAGATATGTATGCATACAATAAATCAATCTTTTGAGCAGTAAACAAATCTTCATGCTCACCTCCCCTGATAAACCTTTCAAGTGCTGGAGGAATCAATAAATAGTTTTCAGCTTCATATCTTGCCCACCTAATGATTTCAAGGCCATCTTCACGCAACTCATGATTTGTTAAGTTCCTACCATCACCATCCAACAATAAAACGCCCTTCATTTCGGGCTTAATTGCTTTTAATGCGAACAAGTGTTCTTTCGCCTGTTTTGGATTTCTTCCAACATTATTATGCCAAAAAAGATTTTGATCATGATCAAGGAAAAATCCCTTAAGAGGATGATCTAACACCTTTGCCCATTCAGCCAACAAATTATAATCACTCTTCCCTTCAAGGTAAAGTATCGATGGCCATCGGTCAGCCTGTAAGATATCCATACTACTTAGATATTTTAGAGCTGAACGTATTTGTTCCGCTTCATATCTTTCAGATAAGCGGTGCGGTTCCCTATAAAATGAAACCATATTTTTTGGTGCTGTATTGTCGATGACGATTTCGGAATGTGTAGCAGTAATCACTTGAGAACGGGTTTGCTGTGCCACAGCCCTTATTTTATCATAAACCTGACGCTGAAGTACGATATGCAAATGGGCGTCTGGTTCATCAAAAAGTACTACACCAGAATCCTTTGAGTAAAAAAAGCTTAACAATAATACGGTTTGAAGAAAACCGCTACCAGCTGATGCAATATCCAATTTTGGGTGACCAGATTTTGATCTTCCTTTAATGATGGCAGGCACATAATCACAAATAATATAAGGCTGACCTTCATATTGAGGAGACAACAATGTATATCCAAAAATATCCTGAATATCCTGAGCCAACTGTTTCCATTGTTCAGGATAGTTTTGGTAAACATCGAGCATCCGGTTTCTAATAATATCCCCTGGCTTTCCCGAACCAATAAGCATTTCCTGATACGGTCGGTCGTATCTGGTTTCATTAATTCCAATGCCGGAAAATGAGGGTACATGCAACAGAGAAAAATTTTGACTTAACCATTCTATGTCAGCCGGGTCAGTTTCTTCTGTTGGTTTAATAAGCACCAAATCAGGGAAACGATAAGTAAAGGTCATACCAACCAGAAACTCCTTGTCTCTAATTTTACCTGAAACGATGATTTCCAAAAGCCTGGGAGTACCTAATTTTTCACTTTTGGAAAGTTCAAATTTACGCTTTCCAGTAGCTGTATCATGCCAAAGGAGCTTCATTTCGCGAAGCGGAATAGCCGTGAATTTACTGCGGGGCAACTGAACCCCTGTCCTAACAGTTGCTTTTGAACCACCCCTTTCCTGCTGCCACTCTCTGAAGGCTAAATTCCATACTGCAATTGCCTGAAGTAAAGTTGATTTGCCGGAATTATTAGGCCCGGCTAACACAATGTTACCATCCAGACCAATTTCCTGGTCTTCGAAACGTTTGAATTTTTTAATATGGACTTTTCTTATCATTTTATTGAACTTTAGTCTATTTATATTAACCTTACCCAACTTGGACAAGCCAAAACCAAAAAAGGAGATATATTTAAACATGTAGCATGTTTTGGCTTATCCAAGTTGTCAGGCAAAATTTCTAAATTTTTATTAAATTCATGTCTCTACTAATTTATAACATTATCATTATTTCACAACAATTTAGAAATTTTGCAAAAGTATCTTTCAACTAAAGTTTTGCCAAAAAATGGCAGAATATGAGTTGAAAGATACTAAATAAACTGATCCAGCAAAACTAATTACTCCAAAAACTTTGATAAAGATATTTATTTCTTACATTTAATTCCATAAATAATCTGAATCGCCATTCTGCTTTCCTGTTTACATAGTCTATGCGATCATAAAAGTCTTTGTAGCTCTTCATATGTTGTCCCTTTCTTTCTATTCAATTTTTTTAACCCGAATTTTTCATGATTAAGAAATTGATACAGATCATCTATTGCATTTAACGAATCTTCAGTTTTTGGAGAAATAAAATTAACCAGGGCCGCCTGGCCGGCAGTAAGGAGTTTGCGAACAAAATGCTGAATAGCCACCCGGCTTTGCTCTACCCTTACCTGCGGCTGAAGCTTTATTTCGTAGCAATTTACATCTGTATTATCTTCAAGTTTAATTTCCCCAAACCTGTAAACCGGCCCCTGGATAACCTGTAGTTCGGTTTTGTTGGGCTGCTCCGCTGACAGGACAGGTTCTTGATAGAAGGTAAACCCGGCACCAAAAACAGGGTTCAATACTTCTTTTGCAAACAGTACCCGGTCGTAAGTCCTTTTTAATGCTTGGATTAACAATTGCTTTGTTGCCATAATGTTACTCGGATTTATCGTCTAATTTTTTAATATGGGGATTTTGTGCCAGCGATTTCATTTGGGCAATGGCTATTTTGTTGAGCCTCTCCAGGCGTGTATTTTGTTCTAACCCCAGCCGAATAAATTCACTGTTCATGCTCTCGAGGTTTGCCATAACTAATAGTTGTTCCAGGGTGCTGTGGTCGCGAATATTACCTTTTTGGCCGGGGTTTTCATCTCGCCATTGTTTGGCTGTTTTTCCAAACAGAGCCATGTTCAGCACATCGGCTTCGGAAGCATAAATAAACTGAATTTGTTTTTTGCTCCGTTTGCGCCACTATTAAAATTGCATTGAGGTTGGAAATTGATTTGTTTTCGGCAGGGCTGAGATTTTTACGGGAAACGGAATTTACATTTTCCTGGTTCTTTTCCGTTATAAAAAACATTAATGCTTCATTTGTTTGCTGATGGTGACGTTTGTGCAGTGGAATTGGTTTTTCATCAGCGTCTGCCTTAAATACCTTAACTGCCTGCAAAAAATTGATTTCAATGCTGTTCTGTTCAGCGGTTACCAAACAAAATACCCCGTGATAATTATCACTTTTCAGGTATGCGATGGAAGTTTCCTGCAGGGGCATTTTTATTTCGGTGGCACCGGAATCCGGAATAATAAATTTTTGTTGTCCTTTTGCGTTGCGGCCACATCGTGCTTTGTTGGGCAGCTTCTTAATCATGGCAAATTCTTTGGGGTTAGCCTTTTTGAAGTCCCTGAGCTCGGTAAGGTACTTAAGTATTTCACTTTCCTCTTTTTGTATTTTACTGCCAAATAATGCACCCTCGCCTTTTTCTTCGAACAAGGAGAAAATTTTTTTGCAACCATGCATGCGATAATTGTTTTACCAAGGCCAACCACATCTGCCAGAATAAACCCATTATGCTTCATCATAATAGCCTAGCCCTGGATTGCAGCATCTGATTGATATTTCAGTCGGTAAAATTTATCAGGTAACAACAGGTCAATTTTGTAAGGATCATACTCCACCCTGTTGCCAAAATACTCAATGAGCATTTTAATATATAGCTCAAATGGTGTAAAATCATCTCTGATGTAGGTGTTACTTTTCAGACTTACAGCTTCGGCTTTCAAAATGGGCTCTGATTCAGCCCACATTCTTTCAAATTCATCTGTCGCAAATTTAACATCCTCTTATTGTCTGAGCGAGACATTGAATTCATAGTTACCTTTTTGATTTGTAAAAAACCTGCTATTCATATATTATTATCTTTTAATCCAATTCTTAATTTCAAATAATAATTTATCTAATATGCAGTGGAAGATGATTTGCTTTAACCTCTTTACGGATTCTATGTTGTTTTACATCAAACTCATTTCATGTGATGATCGTGACCATTTCATTTCAAAAACTATTGCACCTCCAATTTTCAGATTTTAATAATTGAAACACTCAATGACAACTTTAGGAAATGTATTCAAATTTATTTGCCTTCAAATGTAACAGCTTTCAAATTTAGAACAAATTTAAAATTTAACTTTCACAAACCATGTTTCGCTTGTTTAAAAAGGGTTCTATTTACTTCTCATCCCCCAAAAAATCTTTTCTATTTTTGCCTGCTATTTATAAAGCGAAGATTTTTGAGGATATTGATTTTTATTGCCATACTGGCCATCTTTGTCAACAAACTAAATGGTCAGGACCAGGAAAGGGAAAAAGTATATAATTACAACTACTACTGGGAGGTTCCGGCAACGGTGGCGGGTTTCACGCTCAACTACTTTGGGCTGGATTACCTTAAAGACAAACCCCGCCTGGATTCGTTAACCATAATCGGGCTTGACAGAAATGACATCTGGAAATTTGATCGCCCGGCCACTAACCAGAATTACGAAAATTATGAATCATCACAACTGATCTCTGATATCGGGATGAATGTAACACTGTTTCTTGCGGCTATCCTGGCTTTTGACGATAAAATCCGTGAAGACTGGCTGGATGTGCTGCTCGTCTACCTGGAGACCCAGGCCGTGGGCGCAAACCTTTACCTGTGGCTGGGACCGGGAATTAACAACCGTATCCGACCCTTTGTTTATAACGAAACATATCCATGGGATATGAAATTAGGTGGTGGCACTACGGACTCGTTTTTTAGCGGCCACACGTCATGGACTGCAGGAGCCAGCTTTTTTATGGCCAAAGTATATTCGGATTACCACCCCGAGTTTGGGAACAAAAAATACTGGCTTTATGCTGCAGCCATAATCCCGCCGGCGTTTGTTGGCTATTATCGCTACCGGGCAGGCAAGCATTTCCGCACCGACATCCTCACGGGTTTTGCAATTGGGGCAGCCACAGGAATACTTGTACCCCACCTGCATAAAGTCAAGAAAAAGAAAAACTATTCATTAATGCCGTTTTTTGGAGATTACTCAGGAATGGCCTTTACCATGATGTTTTAGTTTTAAACATGTAGTCACGGGTTGATTTAACAATCTGAAATCGAAAATCGTTGATCGCTAATCTGAAATCAAATATTAAAGACTTCTCCACAAACCGGGACCATCTAGTTTTTCTTGGTATGATAGGCTACTTTTTCAAGTGAAGTTACCATGTCATATTCTTCCAGGTAAACGTGATCAGGGAGATTGAGGGGCTTGGATGAAAAATTGAGAATCCCTTTAATGCCGGCTTCAACCAATTTTTCGGCAGTTTCATTGGCTCTGTCAAAAGGCACGGTGATTATTCCAATGCAAATATCCAGTTCGGCAATTTTATCAGCTAATTCATCAACATGATAAACAGGCACTCCTGCAAACAACTGTCCGGTCTTTTCGGGATTGTTATCAAAAGAAGCAACGATTTTTAGTTTGGGACGCTTTCCTCCAAAATATTTCAAAATGGCTTTACCAAAGTTACCCAACCCCATAATGCAAACATTTTGCCCTTCATCGGTATCAATAATGCGCCCGATCAGATCAATGAGTTCCTTCACATCGTAACCCTTGCGCAGCGTGCCATTGTAACCGATCAGCATGATGTCGCGGCGAACCTGCACCGGAGTAATGTGCAGCAGTTGTGCAATCTCGTGCGAAAAAATAAATTCTTTACCCTTGTTTAGAGAAATCAACAGGTTTCGCCGGTACTGGCTCAACCGCTCAATAGTTTTATCAGGTAATTGCATCTTCTACTTCTTTGATTTTGCGGCAATAATACAACTTATTGTTATAAAAAAAACAACGCTCAGAGATGGGAGGAATCGCGTATCTATTTGTGTACCGCCCTCACAAAGGCTTCCACTTCAGGGATACCGCCCTGGTACACTAGATAACCATTGTAGGGCTCACGTTCGGTGATATCGTCATTGATGGGCGTGAGCATAAGCTTTTTCACTTCCTCCGGATCATCAGTTTGTCCAAGTGCCCATCCCAGCTTAATGAATGCCACTTCGGGGAGCATGTTGCCAGCGGGGATAATGCCTTTTGCCATCATATCCCGGCCTGTATCGTAAACGAACATGTGCACATACCCCCAAATTGTTTGAAGGGTCATGTACATGTGCACACCTTTGGCATGTGCCCGCTCAATGGCCGGATAGAGTTCCTTATTTACGTGGCCAAGACCAGTGCCAATAATTACAATTCCTTTATAGCCCTGCTCAACCATAGCATCCAGAATATCCGGCTTCATGCCCGGATAGTAATAAAGCATGGTCACTTTGTCGCTGAAATAAGGCTTGATGGTCACATTGCGATCTTTACGCCGTGGATGGTAGTTTTTCTTGATGATTTCCAAACCCTTCCTGTTCACCTTGGCCACGGGAGTATCGCCAATGGTGCGGAATGTTGAACGGTAAGATGAGTGCATTTTCCTAACCCGGGTTCCTTTGTGCAGCAGTCCGTATTCATCGGAAGTTGGCCCGAACATGCAAACCAGTACTTCGGCCACATCACCATGGCCTGCAGCGGTTGTGGCATGCATCAGGTTGAGTGCTGCATCGGAGCTGGGTCGGTCGGAGGAACGTTGTGAGCCAACCAACACGATTGGAAC
>CAYNDN010000120.1:8725-10395 GCA_964395075.1 uncultured Lentimicrobiaceae bacterium
AACCGGCGAATTTTGCACCATATAAGTGAGTGCAGCACCGGTGTGATGCAAAGTATCTGTGCCATGGCCAATCACAATGCCGTCAACACCATTCTCAATTTCGCGGCCAATGGCCTTTGCGAGTGAAATGTATTGCTTGGGGCCCATGTTTTCGCTAAAAACCGCAAACACCTTTTCGGTAGTAAGGTTGCAAATGTCGGCGAGTTCCGGAACGGCACCGTATAATTCTCCGGGTGAAAACGCCGGTATCACTGCCCCGGTTCGATAATCCAAACGGGAAGCAATGGTGCCACCTGTTCCAAAAAGCTTTACGGCAGGAAGGTTTTCAGTATATGGAAATTCCTTTTCCGGGATTTTATAGTTGGCTTTTTTGTAGCCTGTTTCCTCCATCTCGATGATGGTTTTGATGTCGATACCAACGTTGTAGCCGGTGGGTATTTTCATCACGATATGCTGATCGTCATCATTTTCGGCCCTGGGCAAAATAGTACCAACAAACGGCCCGCGGGTGGTATTGATGTTGGCCTGCCCCCAAACGCGCACATTGTATTTTTTAAGCGCACTGAGTGCATCCCCTTTGTATCCCTGAAAAATATCTTCGTTCATAACTTTTGGTTTTTGGTTTTGATTTGCAGATTAATACTGATCCAGAAAACTTGTGATATTCGTCTCAATGCGTTTCATCACATTGGAGATATCGGCTTTCTGAAACTTTTCGCCGGTAATGTTTTCATACAACTCGATATATCGGTCTGAAACGGAGTTCACAAATTCTTTGGTCATCTCAGGTACCTGCTGCCCGGGTTCCCCCTGGAAACCATGAGCCATCAGCCATTCGCGAACAAATTCTTTTGAAAGTTGTTTTTGAGGCTCCCCTTTGTCCTGCCGCTGCTGGTAACCTTCTAAGTAAAAATACCTGGAAGAATCCGGTGTATGGATTTCATCAATAAGGTAAATCTGACCGTCTTTTTTACCAAACTCATATTTCGTATCCACGAGGATCAGCCCCATTTTCCTGGCGATTTCGGTGCCACGCTTAAACAGTTCGATGGTATATTTTTCGAGCATCGCATAATCCTCAGCAGATACCAATCCCTGCCTGATGATCTCCTCTTTTGAGATATCTTCATCATGGCCTTCGGTGGCTTTGGTTGTTGGCGTAACGATAGGCTCCAGGAAGTGCTGGTGTTCTTTCATGCCGTCCGGAATGGGTACACCACAAATCTCCCTTGCACCTTTTTTATAGGTCCGCCATGAGCTGCCTGTGAGATATCCCCTGATGATCATTTCAACCGGAAACGGATCACAATATTTTCCCACTGTAACCATGGGGTCTGGAACAGCAATTTTCCAGTTAGGAACAATATCGGCTGTAGCATCCAGGAATTTCGCAGCTATTTGGTTGAGCACCTGACCCTTGTAAGGAATGCCTTTTGGAAGTACAACATCAAATGCTGAAATCCGGTCGGAAACGACCATTACAAGTAATTCGTCATCAATATTATATACGTCTCTTACCTTGCCTTTGTAAAGGCTTTTTTGTCGTTTGAAATGAAATTGAGTCTTGGTTACTGCGTTGTTCATTGTTATTCGTTATTCGTTATTCGTTATTCGTTATTGGTTATTCGTTATTCGTTATTCGTTATTCGTTATTCGTTATTCGTTATTCG
>CAYNDN010000121.1:0-10385 GCA_964395075.1 uncultured Lentimicrobiaceae bacterium
CCTGCTTAACCCAGGATGAGGTGGATGCAGCCTTTGACTTATGGATCAATACCTTCACGTACGATGGAGGGTGTAATGCAACAGCAACTGATCTCAGCAATTTTGTTGCACCTGATGCCGGGGGCGGTTCGGTGCTGATTGAATATGGGACTACAGATGACTGTAACCAGGATGCAACTTGCACAGCTACCTTTACAGTAACGGAAACCCCAACAATTGATATTCAATGTCCGGATGATCTTGTAATATGTTGCGATTCAGAACCTATCGACCTGACAACGCTTGAAGGAATAAATCCAGCCGGAGGCTATTTTGAAGGAGAAGGCGTTGTGGAAAATATCTTCTTCCCTGATTGCAACAATCCCGGCAACGTTCAAGTTACTTATCACTATACGGACCCTGCATCAAATTGTAATTATAGTTGTGATTTTCAGATCACTTTAAACACTCCCCCTCAGGCATCATCAGGCGGGGATTTTACCGTTCTTATCGGTGAGGATTTCTATGCCGAAAATGCTCTTGCTGAAAACAGCACATCTGTTTTATGGGAAACCAACGGTGATGGAACTTTTGATGATAACGGCAATGTAGAAACTACATATACTCCAGGCAATAATGATAACGACAGCGGTTCCGTTACACTATGTTTGATTGCTTATGCAAAAGAAGGCTGTGAAAACGACACCTCTTGCATGATCCTCACCATCGACCCGAATCCAATTCCGGCTGTAAATACAAATCCTGCTTGTTTGAAATTAACGTTAACACCAGGTGAAGAATACGACAGAACCATCAAGTTGGAGAACTCAGGATATGGAGAACTTGAGTTTAGCACGCAAAATACGGAGACCTGGTTAACGGTAGATACTCAATCAGGAATCGTTGCTGCTCATTCCGTACTATCCATAAACGCCCATTTTAGTGCAATTGGGTTACCGGTTGATGAATACGAGGACACCATAACCATCACAACAAATGATCCTCAAAATCTTGTAATTACAATACCTGTAAACCTTTCCGTTGTGGATACTGTCCAGGGCCAGGTAATTGATGCTATTGAAGGATGGCAGTATATTTCAAGTTATATTAATCCAGTTGAACCACAACTTGAAGTGTTGTTCGAAAACCAGGTTTCATGCTCCACACTCGAGTTCATGATCGGAAACGAAGGTATTTTCTGGCCTGAATTTAACACAAACCTGATTGGTCAATGGAAACCTTATTATGGATATAAAGTGAAAATGAATGTAAATGACCAAATAATAGTTTACGGCGATCCCGTTGAAACCCATACTGTGCAAATTCAGGAAGGAGGTAGTTATATACCGGTATTTTCTTCATGTCCTGTAGAAGCAGCAACCGTATTTAATTCAATTGAGGATAAAATTATATATGTATTTGACCTTCAGGATCAGGAAATATATTGGCCGGAAGGCGGAATATTTTCGTTGCAATTCCTAAAACCTGGCCGGGGTTATTTTATTAATGTTACTGAACCAGTAGAAATTGAATTTCCGGAGTGTACGCAAAAACAATCAGTTGCATTGGGCAAGGCAGATAAAAGACATGTATCATCACGAATAACAAAAACCGGATCACAGCACATCATTTCAATCTCCAAAAATGTGATCAAGGACATCGAAATTGATAACTCAATAATTGCTACTGACAACGATGGAAATCTTTTTGGTGAAGTCAAAATCACAGGAAAGAGCGAAAATCTTGGACTGGTAATTTATGGCAACGACCCGCTTACTGCTACCAAAGACGGGATGAATGAAGGAGAATATTTTCATTTATACGCTTATGATGAGAAAACCCAAAACAAAATCCCGCTGGCTTATTCGTTTGATGATCGTTTTCCCGATTGCCAGCCTGTGTTTAAAGACCAGGGTTTATCAGGAATTACCCTGAATGCTACAGCAACCGATCCTCAATTCAACCAGATTAACAAGCACAATATCAGTATTTATCCAAACCCGGCCAGTGATAACGTTATGATCGACATACGGACAAATTCCGGTAATTTTAGCAATGCGAAGCTGTCCATTTATGATATTGATGGTCAACAATTGAGACAACTGACCATATCGGATCCTTTATCTGCTGTAAATACCAGTGGGCTTGTAAAGGGAGTTTATATCATGAAAACAGAAATTGATAATCAACAGTATTTTACAAAGTTAATCATAGAATAGAATATTTTTGAATCTAACTGATAAACCCGGGTTATATATCAAAATCTGATACATAATCCGGGTTCACTTTTTAAACATGAATAAAGTGTTGTAATTCAATGCCAATGTTTGATATTGGGGGCATATTTACGCATTTTTTGTATGATTTAGGGGGTATTCCATTTTGGTTATTGTATAGGATTGGGGGTTAATTTTGAGGATTCTTGTCTGATGTAAAGCTTAATAGAAAGGATTTCCTCCGGAAAGACATTACAAACCTTACCTTATTCAATTCATCAATCCAGGAAAAAATAAAGTTGGTGTTCCCTTTGGAATAGCATTTTTCTATGAAGGTTTTGCTTCTGAATAAGGTTGCGATGGCTCCGTGGGGTAAAATGGAAAAACCTTATCATTTTTTATACCTTAATAGAATGACATCTTTACCGGATAATCGATTTCCTGATCCAGGCTTTCAACTTTGATCAAAAACGCTCATTCCGATATTGAGAAATGCCGAGATTGAATAGAAATTCCTGATACAATATTTATTTCTCTTTTTATGCACAAATACATAAAAAAAGAAATGAAATCAGGGATAATAGCATTAATCCGGATGTATGGTTTCTATGTACATAATTCACACCAGCGCTACTTCCTTCCAAAATCCGCCGGAATCTCTCCCCAGTGTTCGGTGTCCCATTTCAGGATGGGAGTTTGCCAGGTGTTGGTCTTGAGCCATTTCAGGGCGCGGGCAATTAAAACGAAAACTTTTTTGTTGCGGGGGGTTTCTTTCAGGTTGGTGTTCACCTTTTTGTTGCGCACCCAGGCCATGGCGGTTTCGGAATCGGAATAGATCGGGATGTTTTTTCCTTCCTTTTTGAGTTGAGCCAAAGCATGCACCAGCGCCAGAAATTCGCCGATGTTGTTTGTCGCATCGGGGTATAGGCCGCCATGAAAAATCTGAATTCCGGAACCGGTGTCCACACACTGCATGCCGCATCCACCGACCAGCTATCTAAGTTTGCATCAATTTTACGTTCAGCAGCACCCTGATTTTTGGGAGTATCCCCTTTTTCTTTTGTCCCGATATAATCATTAATGTTGCCATGATAGGCCATCTCTGCCTGAGCCTCGTTGGGAAAAGCTTTGTGTTGCGCCCCAGCATAATTTTTAATTTGTCGCTGGCACTCCGCCCAGGTCTTGTAAATTCCGGGATTATGACCTTTCCAAACCACATAAAACTTTTGCTTCTTTTTTGCCATCGTCAAATTCCATTAATTTTGCATACCGAATTAATTTGCAAAAATGAAGAAATTTATTTTTTATCTCACGATCATCGTCGGTATTTTAATTGCAGTTTATGCCTGGTTTGTGGTTGAATACCTCCCGGAATTTAATCTCCTGGTTTACAACCTGGGGGCACTTTTCCTTATTGTATTTGGCGCATACGGCCTTTATGCCGAAAAACTGTGGAAGAAGTTTCATGCACAGGGAAAATCAGAAAACCTGTGTGTGGAGGCCAATTATCACATTAGAAAAATGGGATTTTTTGGGCGGGTTTTTCTTTTTCCGTTTCTAAAAATCAAATCATCCAATTCTTATGTTGTTTCATTTTTGGGTGCAACAGTATGGATAATCATCATATCAATACTCTTAAAAGCATTATTGGGTTAAACTATAAATTATATGAAAAAATCATTCGTTGTGCTGGCCATATCCCTGTTAGTTGTGTCGGGATGTTATGAAGATAAATCACAATCACAGGTTATCAATTTTGATGGGAACACCTGGCAAAGGTTTAACTTCCTGAATTTTGAATTTCCTGTTGAAGCCACAGAAGAAACCTGGGATTTTTTGGTAGTGTTCAGGGCAACAAAAGAATTTCCCAGCCAGGCCATAATATTTAATATGGTGATGAATATGCCATCAGGTGAAGAACGGATTCGTGAATTTAAGATCAATATCCGTGATAAAGAAGATAAAATGCTTGGTGAGCAAAAAGCCGGCTATTACGAATATATCCTGCCTGTAAGAAGGCAGGTAAGATTTTATGAAACCGGATCGCTGAAATTTGAAATCGAAAGCCTGATGACGAAATACTATACGCCGGGTGTTGTAGAATTTGGGATGGTTTTGGAGCCTTCGGAATAACAAATGGCGGTTTGATGTTTGTGCCCGACTAAAATACCTCTTCTCTAACCCTCCCCCAAAATCTTCTTAACTTTAATCTGGTCGATGATCAGGCGGCGGCGCAGTAGTCCGAGGTCTTTAAATTTCTTTTCCGGGCGGGTATGCTGCAGGAAATGGATGGTGATGTTCTCGCCGTAAATATCCTCATCAAAATCAAAAATATTTACTTCGATGGTAAGTTTATGGACGTCCAATGTTGGCCGGATACCAATATTGCTCATGCCTTTGTAAGTATCCCCTTTCCAGTCAACCAGCACGGCATAAACACCATAAGCCGGGATGATAATATCAGGTTCTACAGGTTCTACATTGGCTGTAGGGAAACCAAGCGTACGGCCCAACTGGTTACCTTTAACCACCTTCCCGGATATGGAAAAATGATAACCCAGAAATTTCCTCGCTGTGGGCATATCTCCCTGAATGATTGCTTCACGTATCTTTGAGCTGCTTACGGCAGTTTTTTCAATATCCTGCATTTCAATTTTCTCGACATCAAAATTGTACTTTGCCCCCATTTCTTTCAAAAAATCCAGATTTCCCCTGCGGTCTTTCCCAAAATGATGGTCGTACCCGATAATTACCTTTTTGGGATGGATTGGGTCAACAAGGTATTTTTTCACAAATTCTTCCGAGGTTGTTTCAGCAAACTTTTTTGTAAACTCAACACAAATCAGGTTATCAACGCCCAATTCTTCAAAGCGTTTCATTTTTTCTTTCCGTGAGATGATCATTTTCAGATCGAAATCAGGTTGCAGCACCTTGCGCGGATGTGGGAAAAAAGTAACAACAACACTCTGCCCGCCAATTATTCTGGCATTCTTCACCAATCCCCCAATCACTTTCTGATGGCCTATGTGCAGGCCGTCGAAGGTACCTACTGTTACTACGGCATCAGGAATGGATTGAATTTCGCTTATGTTGTGATAAATGTTCACTTTCTGTGGTGATTCTCAGATATTAAACCAGTGTTTTTTCGATGAGATATGTTGCAATTTGCACGGCATTGGTTGCCGCACCTTTTCGCAGGTTGTCGCTAACCACCCACATATTGAGGGCGTTTGGCTGTGAAAAATCCCTGCGGATACGACCAACAAAAACGTCATCTTTATTCTCTGCATACAGTGGCATCGGGTATTTGCTGTTTCCCGGATCATCGATAACAGAAATGCCAGGCATGGTTTCGAGCAACGAACACGCTTCAACCAGATCGAAATCACGGGCAAACTCAACATTTACTGCTTCTGAATGTCCGCCAAAAACCGGCACCCTGACAACAGTTGCAGTTACCTGAATGTTTTGATCATCCAAAATTTTCCGGGTTTCATCCACCAGTTTTTGTTCTTCAGATGTGTAGCCATCTTTGTTAAAACCTCCACCGTGTGGGAGCAGATTCAGATCAATTGGGTAAGGATACGCCTTTGCACCTGCTATGCCATCACGTTCATTTTTCAATTGCTCAACCCCTTTCATCCCCGAACCGGTTACCGACTGATAAGTTGAAACCACCAGCCTTTTTATACCATAAGCTTTGTGCAATGGTGCCAGAGCCAAAACCAACTGTATGGTTGAGCAATTGGGGTTGGCAATAATTTTTGTTTCGGCCGAAATGGTATTGGCATTAATTTCGGGCACCACCAACGGAACATGGTCAAAAAGCCGCCACGCCGAGGAGTTGTCGATCACGAAAGTGCCATTTGCAGCAAATTTTTCAGCCCAGGCTTTGGATGTTAAACCACCTGCGGAGAAAATGGCGATATCAGGTTTTTTTTGTAATGCATCTTCAAGTGTGATGATGGTTAACTGCTTGTTTAAAAAATCAATTTTCTTACCTGCCGAGCGTTGTGAGGCAACCAACAAAAATTCATCGGCCACTACATTTCTTTCTTCAAGGACTTTTAATATTTTCTGTCCTACAAGCCCTGTCGCACCTACAATTGCAATCTTCATTTTTATCTTTCCGGGTTTGAATTTTCGCAAAAATAGTATATTTACCACATCCTAATTCATTTCGGCATGAAACCACTTTTGATTCTTCTGTTTTTACTCCCTTTTACTGGATTTGCCCAGGTCTGGGATGATTTTAGTGACGGTAATTTCACCCAAAACCCCTCATGGAGTGGGGATATTGATCGGTTCGAGGTAAACGAAGATTTTCAGCTTCAGCTAAAATCCGATGGCGAGGGCACATCGCACCTTGCAACAGTTTTTGGTATTGGTCAGGAAACAGAATGGAGGTTTTACATCAGGTGTGCTTTTAGCCCTTCATCAAACAACAATGCCCGGTTTTACCTCGCGGCAAGCGATCTGAACCTTGAAAATCCACAAACCGGATACTTTTTGCAATTTGGCGAAAGCGGCTCCGACGATGCCATCGAGCTTTTCAGGCAAAATGGCGAAACTGAAACTTCAATTTGCCGGGGTACTGACGGGCTGATTTCTTCATCGTTTGAGCTGTGGATGCGGATAAGAAAAGATGCACAGGGCAACTGGACCCTGGAGGCCGACCCAACCGGAAATGGTGCTTACATGGTTGAAGCCACCGGCAACGACAATTCCCTCAACAACTCATCATTTCTTGGTGTGGTTTGCAATTATACCTCCAGCAATGCTGAAAATTTTTATTTTGATGATGTTTATGCGGGACAATTTGATATCGATACCGAACCACCTGAATTACAACAAATCAGCGTTACTTCCGAAAATTCGCTGAACCTGATGTTTAACGAGACCATCCTTGAAGCCACAGCCATAAACATCCAGAATTATAATGTTTCCAATCAGATTGGTAACCCAATTACAGCTTCGCTGAACAACGAAAATCCGGCAATGATTCATCTGGTTTTCGGCCAGAATTTCCCCAATGGCGAATTCATCAGCATAAGCATTGTAAACCTGACCGATCTCGCCGGAAACGAAATCGTTCCTGTTGAAGAAAGTTTCGTTTATTTTATGCCTGCTGCCTTCGATATCCAGATCAACGAGATAATGGCCGATCCAAATCCGCCGGTAGGCCTTCCGGATGAGGAATACCTGGAATTATATAACACTACCGGTTTTCCGGTGAATCTTGAGGGATGGAAATTGCTCAATGGAAACAATGATCTGGATTTTGAAAACGTAAGCATTCAGCCCGGCGGCTTTTTAATAATTGGTGATGAAGATGCAGAATCTGATTTGGAAATATTTGGTGATTTTTATGGGTTTTCGAGCTTTTCTTTGAATAACTCAGGACAAACCCTGGTTTTGTTGAACCCATATACGGAAATCATCTCAACAATTATTTATGATAACTCCTGGTATGGCGACCCGGAGAAAGACAATGGCGGGTGGTCTATTGAGCAGATAGATCCCGGAAATCCCTGTGGTGGAATCAGCAACTGGACAGCCTCAATTCATCCTGATGGCGGAACTCCGGGTAGCGAAAACGCTGTAAATGATGAGAATCCGGATACCCAGCCGCCTTTTCCCAAGCGAATTGAATTTGAAAGTGAACGTATGCTCATCTTGCATTTTTCCGAGCCCATGGAAAGTTCCCCTCTTTTTGATAATACTGCATACCAGGTTGACAATGGAATAGGTATTCCTGATTCGGCCCTGCCTGCCTGGCCTGCTTACCAGGAGGTAAGGCTTGTTTTCCCGGAATCTTTTCAGGAATCGGTACTTTATACACTTTCGATTACAAATCCTGATTTTGCTGATTGTGCAGGAAATACCATCGACCAAACGGAAATTACTTTCAGCAATTATAGCCCAAATGCCCGGGAAATTTTAATCAACGAAATTATGGCGGATCCCACACCTGCCGTTGGTTTACCCGAATGGGAATTTGTGGAATTGTACAATTCAACTGCCTATCCGGTTGATTTGGCAGGATGGAAACTAATCGTCGGTACAACAGAAAAAATATTTGAAAGTATAACGATCAACGCTGGTTCTTACTTGATTTTGGGGGATGAATCTGCCGAAAGTGATTTTATTTTTTCAGGTGATTTTTATGGGTTTTCAAGTTTTGCGCTCACCAACAACGGGCAAATATTAATTCTTGAAAATACAGATGGAGTTGTTATTTCAACAGTTGAATACGCCCTGGACTGGTATCGCGATGCTAATAAGGAGGAGGGTGGCTGGTCGTTGGAGCAGATAGACCCGGCCAATCCCTGTGGCGGAAAAAGCAACTGGATGGCGGCATCCAATACAACCGGCGGAACCCCAGGGCAGCTAAATTCGGTTGATAATGAAAACCCTGACATACTGCCACCATATCCTGAACGTGTTGAGTATGAAAATGAAAATACAATCATGCTTCATTTTTCAGAACCTATCGATAAGACATTTTTGGATGATACTACAAATTACGAGGTTGATCATGCTGTTGGCAATCCTTTTCTTGCACAACCGCAGGCCCCGGATTTCAGTTCGGTGGTTTTATTTTTTGATGCGGATTTTGAATATTCGGTAATTTATTCATTACAGATCAACAATGAAAATCTCGCAGATTGTGCCGGAAATTTGATTGATGTAAACAAAGTCGTTTCTTTCGGGCTGCCCGAAGAAGTTGAAGAAAGTGATATTGTGATCAACGAGGTGCTTTTCAACCCGTCGGATCAATATGTTGATGGTGTGGATTTCGTTGAGATTGTTAACCGGTCGCAAAAAATCTTTGACCTGAATGATTTGCTGCTTTGTACAGAAGATGAGGATACCGGCGAACTGGACGCGTCAAAAGAGGTTAGCACCGATGGATATCTGTTTTTCCCGGGTGAATATTTGGTGCTCACCACAAAACCTGATGTTGTAAAAACCCAGTACTTCACCGAAAATCCTGACGGTTTTATCCGGATGGAAAGTCTGCCTTCTTACAGCAATGACAAAGGTGTGGTACTGCTGGCCACCAAAGGTTTTGTGCGCATCGACAGAATGGCTTATTCGGAAGACATGCAATATCCGCTGCTCAACAGTTTTGACGGTGTATCACTTGAAAGGATCAATTTCGACAGGCCAACGGATGATCTCACCAACTGGCACTCAGCCGCCGAATCGGCAGGGTTTGCTACCCCGGGCGATCTGAATTCGCAATTCAGCATGAGCATCGAAACCAATGATCCCATCACGATTGAACCGGAAGTATTTTCGCCTGATAATGATGGCAGGGATGATGTTTTGAATATTAATTACAAGTTTGCAACCTCAGGAAAAAATTGCTCAGTAAATATTTACGATAGCCGCGGCCGGCCGGTAAGAACGCTGGTAAATAATGAGTTCATCGGTACCGAAGGTCAGTTTTCGTGGGATGGGCTAAACGATGACAACCAAAAGGCACCAATTGGCATCTATGTAATTTTTGTTGAGGTTTTCGACACCGAAGGAAACACCGAAAACTACAAAAAAACCGCTGTGCTGGGCACGCGGTTTTAAAAAGCGGTTATTCAGGTTTTCCCAACAATAATCGACTAACACTTTTGACACGGGGGTTATTTTAGCCGGATGAAATTATGATGCAATGCAGGAAAGCGAAATGTGAGAATTAATTGCCTTTTTCAACAATAATCACATCCGTCAAAACTTCATACTTTTTAGGGTATCTTGTAGAATCTCCTTGTTTAAAAAACTCAAGTTTCAAATCATCGGTTGATTTTTGCTTAAACGTGTCAAGGTATCTATGGATTGCAGGTTTCAATAAATCTACATTTCTTTTATTAATTCAGATACATTTAAAAACTTATCCTGAGATAATAGCTCCTTCATAACGTAATTCATAATTTGGTAGGATTTGTAACCCTTTTCTTTAAGTTCAGTTATTTTTATTACCAGTTCAGGATACTTCGAAAAACTTATAATTTGCAATCTGTCTTTAGCAATAGGGTTAGCAGGCTTAACATAAGTTATTATAAAGTCTGTTTGCAAACCATTTTTTCTATTATCCTGAACAACTGAATTGGCAGAATAACCAAGCGTTTCAATTCGTTCCAGTTTATAGCCTATACTTCTAAACATTTCAACTGAATTTATCCAGGCATC
>CAYNDN010000122.1:0-8403 GCA_964395075.1 uncultured Lentimicrobiaceae bacterium
CCTGCTTAATTCACAAAATTATAGAATATGTTGCCACGTCCTTCAGGGCGTGGATTTTGTGATTTTACAAGCCACAAGAAAAAATCCTGAAAAATTTAATTTCATAAATCTAAAAATTTTTCAGGATTTTTAAGTCATTATGCTTCAGTTTCTTAATCCCACGCCCTCGTAAGGACGTGGTAATGGAACGCGATTTTTGTGAATAATGTAGGCTAAAGTGCTCATTATCTAATTTTTGCGAATTTTACGTTCTCTCTGCGAGCTTTACGTGAACTATTTTTCATCTCTTTTTAGACTGAACTCACTGTTTATAATGAATCTACCAGTTTTTCTTTAGCATACTGTAAACTTCCAGATCGATGAACCTTTTTTCGTGTTTTTCACCTTCCATTTCAATGCCTTCAAACCGGAAGCCAAGTCTTTTTGGCACGTTGCTGCTCCGGTTGTTTCCCACACCGCACTTTATCTGTACCCGGTTCATGTCCATTTTTTTGAAAGCTTTATCAATCAATTCACGGCAGGAGTCAATTACGATTCCTTTGCCTTGATTTTCTTTGGAAATCCAATAGCCAATTTCAAGGCGGTGATTGGCCCGGTCGATGTCCTTAAATCCAATGAGCCCTGTAATTGAATCCTGGTAGCAGATTGTAAAAACCATTTCCCGGCTGTGCGATTTGTGCAACTGATCGATGAATGCGTGAGTGTTGTCGGGAGAATGGGTAGTTTCAACAAATGGCAGCCAGTAGCCTAAATGTTCGCGATTCTGATCGATGAGGTCGAAAACCTCTTCAGCATCCTGGTGAGATATGCGCCTCAGGTAAAGTCCTTTGCGTATTTTGATGATGTCGATCATAGTGGAAATTTCCGCAAAGATAAAAACAAAGGTTTGCTGAATTATCCTTTGGCAAAATTATGATCCGGCAACTCGCTTTGCCATTCCTGAAAAGATAAACAGGTGAAATGGCAAAGACCCAAACCAGTATAGCCTGCCGAGAATGCCACGCGGCCTGAAGGTGGCTGTTTGATGTAGATAGTTTTCCTCGTTCTGATTTTCTATCTTAAACTCCAGCCAAGCCTCGCCGGGTAATTTCATTTCGGCGAAAAGGAGCAATCTGCCATTTTCGGGATTCGCATCAATAACCCGCCAAAAGTCAAGCGCATCACCAGCCTGAACCTCATCAGGATGTGTCCTGCCCCTGCGTAACCCAACTCCGCCAATAGCACTATCCATGTATCCGCGTAGTTTCCACAGCCAGTTGCCGTAATACCAGCCCCGATCACCGCCAATGGAGAAAATGTTTTCCTTTGCTTTTTCCAGCTCCGAAATTTTAAATTTCTGGCGATCTTTAAAACACCCAAAAGTTGGCACCTCGATATAATGTGAAATCTTGCTATCGTCCATTGTGGAAGCCATGGCGTCCTTCCAGCTTGATAAAACCATGTTTTGCTCAATCTTGTCGAACGCGCGCAGGATTGCTGTTTCATAATCCATCGGCTTAATGCCAAGCAACTCCTGTAACCTGTTGTCGTTGCTTATCACTTCTGTGGTCATACTGTTAACAAGTGTAGCCGCCAGCTTGTAGGGTGTTGAAGTAACCATGTTCAACCAATAGGCTGAAAGTTTGGGTGTGAGCACGGGCAATGTGATGATAAGCCTTCTGTATCCCAGTACTTTAGCATATTTCAGCAGCATGGATTTGTAAGTCAATATATCCGGACCACCAATATCAAAATGCTGATCATAACATTTTTCGTTGAGCATTACGCCGGTAAGAAATTTAATGGCATCGCGAATGGCGATGGGCTGGCTCCGGGTTTTTAACCAGCGTGGAGCCACCATCACCGGAAGTTTCTCAACAATATCCCTGATGATTTCGAAGGAGGCACTTCCCGAACCAACAATGATTCCTGCACCAAGCGAGGTTAATGCTGCTGATGAACCCGCAAGGATATCGCTCACATTTTTCCGGGATTCCAGGTGTTTCGACAGTTTTTTATCGGTAGAAATTCCTCCGAGGTAGATGATTTGTTTGCAGGAGGTTTTTTTGATGAAGCCAACAAAATGTTCAGCGGCTTTTTTTTCCAGATCATAAAATTTGTCAGATGAGGTGGTCATGGAATGCACAAGGTAATAGGCTACATCAAATTCCACGGGAAGTTTGTTCAGGCTTTCGCTATCCAGCAAATCCGCCTCAACAACGGTTACCTTTTTGTGGAGGTTTTCATTGAGCAGCAACCGCTTTTTATCTCTGACAAGGCAAAATATTTCATGTCCCTGCTCTGCCAGAACCGGCAATATTCGTTTACCGATGTATCCATTGGCACCAGTGAGGAGTATTTTTGTTTTCATGAAATTCTAACCCTCTGAAAGTTAATTGGTTCAAAAATTTGTATTCTATTTTATTAATTCACCCTCCCACAGCCCTCTCCCAAAGGTGGCAATACGCAACTTATTGAAAGCATAATTGATTTTCAACTCGGTAATCCGCACATTGGGAAAATCATCAACTTTTTCCCATCCCGTAAAGCGGTTTTTGGTGTACAGCCCCCGGTCGGTACCCAGGTATAGCCTGTCGGCACTGCCTTGCTGGTAAACGATAGCATTCACAGGATTGTCTTTGAAGATACCTTCCGGATCGGCATTTTTCCATGATTTACCGCCATTGGATGAAAACCAAACGCGGTACTCACCCGGAATACCGGTGTAAGTAATCCACACATGATCAGGATTAAAAGGTGCTACCGCAATGCTTGTAATTATGGCCAGTGTGTCGTCATCGTGATCCATGCCCGGATAGTTGATAGGATTAAAGCGTTTTTCATCGGATAATTCTCCATTTATCCCACCGGTTTTGGATTTATAGAGTACAGAAGGCAAATGCCAATCATACCAGGGAGAGTTCTGCTGTCCGCCGGTTACCACATAAATATTATCTGGCCGGGCTTTGCAAAATTCAATTTCCGTTATTTGGCGTCGCCACTGGAAAGGTTCTGATTGATGAATATCAGATTGTAAAGTCCAGACATCTTCAGGTTGATCTGTTTTTTCAGGATTGTTAATTTCCAGCGAAAACAGTTCAGTAAATCCAAACCAGGGTCTGCCGGTTATCGGGTGATTTACCATGGCTGTAGTTTTTGAAGTTTGCACCCTGGTTTTTTTACTTCTCGGATCAAAAGGTAATTTGGTGGCTTCATTTTTTCTTCTGAAAGTTTTCAGATCAAAACTAAAAAGCGATTTATCCCCTGGAGAAAAATAAAGTTTATCAGGCTGATTTGGGTCAATCCTGCTGGCACCCCCGTCACCACCATAAATAAAATGCCATATATTGTCGAGTGTGTCCATGCGCAAAAGCGTTCCATTATCCTGCAGTCCGATTATGGCCAACTCTTCATCATTTTCTGAATCATCAAAAGCCCATATCGTGGCCACCTGCAAGCCTTCGTTTTTATATTCCCAGCCTTCATTATTTGGATTGGGGAAAGTTTTCATACTCACGCCACCATGATTGGCCGAAAATAATTTTGGGTTTTCCACATTGGGCTGAAAAACAAGATCATGCACATCAGCATGAAAGCCATTTCCGCAGTATGGTGAGCGTAACCCGAATTTGACGCTGTCGATATTTTCGGATCCAATTAATCGTGTATTGGCATAAAATACGGCATTGGCATCAACCGGAGAAACTGCGATGGCAATCCAATGTTCAGCAAAGTAGGTTAGGCCACTGGTAAACCGGGTTTCAATAATTCTCCATGAATCATTATCCATTAAGGCAATATGCGCTCCTATAACTGTTCTGTTTCTGAACTCTTTTTCGCCAAGAATGTAGGCGTAGAGCCGTTCAGAACCAGCAGGTGTAACGGCAATATTAATTCTTCGCACTTTAAACACGTCAGGCAGGCTATCCAGCATAAACTTAAAACTGTTACCAGTAATTGGCTCCCATGAATTTCCACCATCCTCCGATCTAAAAATATCCTTGCTGCTCGCGTAAATGGTATTGGCATCCCCCGGTTTAAATGCCATGCCCCGGAAATCTTTCAGGGCACTATTTTCATCTCCAAATACGCGCTTCCATTTTGCAGACTTTGCGGTAGCATTTTCAGTTTTGATAATCCCCCCGGTAGTGGCAATCAGCATTTGATCCGGGTTCAATGGATTGATTACCATTTTCCGGCACATCCCACCTTTTGGGAAGAATTCCAGAAAGTTGCCCGATATATCGTTCCAGGTCTCGCCGTAATCATCACTCCTGAAAACTCCCGTTGTAAAGATTGGATTGATATGCGCCCAGTTTGGGCCGCGGGCATCATAAATTCCGCCATCGCCGTAGCCCGTGCAAATAAATATTTGTTCCGGGTTAAACGGGTTGATGCAAACATCAGCCACAGAAGCTGACGGCAAAAAGTCGGTGTTTACATTGTGCCAGTTTTCTCCATCATCTTCACTGCGCCAGAGGCCGCCAAAAAATGAGGCTCCGTAAACCGTTTGATTGGTTTCACCGTCATATCGCGGATCAAAAGCCAGCCTGTTAATTTGCCCGTGGCCGTACGTATTTGAACTTGTTGCCACATTGGGCATTCCCGTCGGGCCCAGGCAGGTCCAGTTGCTCTCAACTTTATTACTTCCCGTGGTTTTGAATTTTCCGTCGGCTCCCGAAGAGTGGACATCTTTTTGGAGTTTTGGTTTGGTATTTTGAGCCAGGGCAAAAGAAACCATCAGGATCATTAGAAAAAAAATAGAAATTGTTTGCCGCATTTTACCTTAATGTTAAGAGATGAGGTTATTTTATATCAAAAACCGGCCCGAATATAACACAATCTTACACACATGATAATCATGGTATTAAACAGTATCTGTCTTAACAATCATTTAATGCAAAAAATACTTATTAATTTTTAATTTTGCACCTCGAAAATATTTATAGTGTTGAAAATCAACTATAAAAGATAATTCATAATTTAAATTTTCATGATGGATAAAAATAGAAAACGTGTTTATACTTTCGGAGACGGAAAAGCCGAAGGTAAAGCTGAGATGAAGAATCTCCTGGGTGGTAAAGGTGCAAACCTTGCAGAAATGAATCTTATTGGTGTTCCCGTTCCGGCGGGTTTTACCATTACAACTGAAGTGTGTACAGAATACAACACCTTAGGAAAAGATAAAGTAGTTGAGTTGATGAAAGAAGAGGTAGAAGCCGGTGTTGCAGCTACCGAAGCGGCCATGAATGCAAAATTCGGATCAAAAGGCGAAGCTTTCCCGCTTTTATTGTCTGTACGCTCAGGCGCAAGGGTTTCGATGCCGGGTATGATGAATACCGTTTTGAACCTCGGTATGAATGACGATGCTGTTCAAGTTGTAGCTGAAAAATCAGGCAATGCCCGTTTTGCATGGGATTCGTATCGCCGATTCATCCAGATGTATGGTGATGTAGTGATGGGTGTGGAAACAGAAAAAGGGGAGCATGATCCATTTGAAATTGAAATGGATAAGATTAAAGAAGCCAAAGGATATGAGTCAGATACAGACTTTACTGCCGAAGACCTCCAGGAAGTTGTTGAGGCTTTCAAGGGCGTTGTAAAAAAACAGACGGGTTCAGAATTCCCTGTTGATCCCTGGGATCAGCTCTGGGGTGCTGTGTGTGCTGTTTTTGATTCATGGAATACTGAACGCGCTAAATTATACCGCCAGTTAGAAGGTTATCCTGAGGAATGGGGAACAGCTGTAAACGTTCAGGCCATGGTTTATGGTAACATGGGTAACAATTCAGCTACCGGTGTTGCATTTACTCGCGATGCCGCCACAGGTGAAGACATTTTTAATGGTGAATACCTGATTAATGCACAGGGCGAAGACGTTGTTGCCGGTGTGCGTACTCCACAGGAAATTACAAAGGAAGGTTCATTACGCTGGGCCAAGATGCAAAATATTTCAGAAGAAGAAAGAGTTTCAAAATATCCTTCTCTCGAAGAAGCAATGCCTGAAGCTTATAAAACACTCAATGAAACCCAGCAAAAACTGGAAGATCACTACGCAGATATGCAGGACCTGGAGTTCACCATCCAGGATGGCAAACTATGGATGCTCCAAACCCGTAATGGTAAGCGCACAGGTGCTGCCATGGTTCGCATTGCTATGGAAATGCTTGAGCAGGGAATCATCGACGAAAAAACCGCTCTTCTTCGTCAGAACCCAAATAAATTAGACGAATTGCTTCACCCGGTTTTTGAAGGTGAGGCCATTAAAGCTGCAAAAACACTGACAAAGGGTTTGCCTGCTTCTCCGGGTGCCGCAACAGGCCGTATTGTTTTCTTTGCTGATGAAGCCGAAGAATGGGCAGCAAAAGGCGAAAAGGTGATCCTTGTACGCGTTGAAACTTCACCTGAAGACCTTCGCGGCATGCACGCTGCCGAAGGTATTTTAACTGCTCGTGGTGGTATGACTTCACACGCTGCTGTTGTTGCCCGTGGTATGGGTAAATGCTGTGTGTCAGGTGCCGGCGGGGTATCAGTTAACTATAAAAATCGTACCATGACCATCAATGGTGTTGCTTACAGCGAAGGCGACTGGATGAGCCTGAATGGTACAACCGGAGAAGTTTACGAGGGCAAAGTTGCCACGATAACACCTGAAGTATCGGGTAATTTCGGTAAGCTGATGGATTTGGCTGAGAAAAACACGAGGATGTTCGTTCGCACAAATGCTGACACTCCGCACGATGCGCAGGTTGCACGCGATTTTGGTGCCAAAGGTATTGGCCTTACCCGTACTGAGCACATGTTCTTTGAAGGTGAAAGGATTTGGGCTGTTCGCGAAATGATCCTTGCTGATGATGAAGCCGGCCGCAAAGTTGCTTTGGAAAAATTATTGCCCATGCAGCGCGAAGATTTCGAAGGTATCCTGGAAGCCATGGACGGCTATGGCGTTACCATCCGTCTGCTCGACCCACCTTTGCACGAGTTTACTCCAAACGAACCTGAAGCTCAGGCTGAAATGGCTGAAAAACTCGGTGTTGACGTACAAGTGGTAAAAGAAAAAGTTGACGGACTGCATGAATTCAACCCAATGCTTGGCCACCGCGGTTGCCGCCTCGGTAACACATATCCCGAAATCACCGAAATGCAGGCACGCGCTATTATTGAAGCTACCTGTAATCTGAAAGCTAAAGGCCTCGATCCAAAACCCGAAATCATGATTCCATTGATTGGTACAGTTGAGGAATTCAAGATGCAGGAAGAGATCATCCGCCGCGTTGCTGATGAAGTTCAGAAAGAAAAAGGCGTTGAAGTTGACTACCTCGTAGGCACAATGATTGAGATTCCACGTGCTGCACTCACAGCCAATGAAATTGCTGAATCAGCTGAGTTCTTCTCATTCGGTACAAACGACCTCACACAGATGGCCTTTGGTTATTCACGTGATGATGCCGGAAAATTCCTGCCAATTTATATCAAAAAGGGCATCCTGAAGCACGATCCTTTCCAGGTTCTTGAGCAAACCGGTGTTGGCCAACTGGTAGAAATGGCATGTGAAAAAGGGCGCGCTGTTCGCTCAGACCTTAAACTCGGTATCTGTGGTGAGCATGGTGGCGAGCCTTCATCAGTTGAGTTCTGCCATCGTACAGGTTTAGATTATGTTTCATGCTCCCCATTCCGCGTCCCGATTGCACGCTTGGCTGCTGCCCAGGCTTTTGTTAGAGAACAAAAGTAAGCCGCAGGTCCATTATTAGAAGGAAAAACACTTCCATATAAAAAAGGCTGCCCATTCGGGTAGCCTTTTGTTTTTTGGCAAAATGTTGATGGCCTTACTGGCACAGGCAGCAATTTAGCAATTTTGAAAAATAATCTCCAAAGTCTTTTAACCTATACTATTCTTAAAAATAGTGTTCAATTACCACGTTCTTTAGAGCGTGGAGTTAAAAAATTGAATCATATCCTCTTAAGTATCCTGAAAAATTTTCACAATGATAAAATAAAATTTTTCAGGATTTTTTTTGGAAGCGTTCTGTTTCTTAAAACCCACGCCCTCAAGGACGTGGTAACATCATTTGATATTTTGTAAATTAATCAAGTTTAGAAGGTGTAAACCCAAAAATATCTTGACTTTTTCAAGAAGTCAATGGAAAAAATCAAATATCTAAGTTTCCGGATCGGATTTCCGATATCAAATTATCATTGATCAATCATTTCAGACGGCTTACTTGCTATAAACTTCTTCTCCGCGCAAAAAAGTCTTCAGCACTTTTACATCATATAATTCTTTTCCGGGGATTTCCATGATGTCTTTATCCATCACCACAAAATCTGCCAGCTTGCCGGGTTCGAGACTGCCTTTTTCGTTTTCTTCAAAGGCGGCTTTGGCTGCCCAGATGGTCATGCCACGGAGTGCTTCTTCGCGGGTGA
>CAYNDN010000122.1:8413-10380 GCA_964395075.1 uncultured Lentimicrobiaceae bacterium
ATTGAAGCCCTCTTCAGGCCAGCCTTCCTGGTCTTTGCGAACCACGGCGGCATAAAGGGTGTACATCGGATTGATGCTTTCGATGGGAAAATCGGTGCCCAGCGGAATCCAGCCGGTTTGATCGAGGAGGTTGCTATATGCGTAAGCACCTTGAATGCGTTCAGGTCCCACGCGGTCTTCGGCCCAGTACATGTCGGATGTGGCATGTGTGGGTTGCGCTGAGGGGACGATATCGTATTTCCCGAACATGCTGAAGTCTACCGGTGCGATGATTTGCACATGCTCGATGCGCCAGCGCTTGTCGTTTTTGCCTTTCAGGGATTCGCCATAAAGCTGCAGCATCAGCCTGTTGGCCGAGTCGCCGATGGCGTGGGTGCAAACCTGGTAACCGTTGGCCAGTGCAATCTCACAGATTTCGCGGATGCTGTCGGGGGAGGTAAGTACCAGGCCGGTATTGCCGGGGTCGTCGCTATAATCTTCAATCATTTTTGCACCTCGTGATCCCAGTGCACCGTCGGCATAAAGCTTCACGGAGCGAACATTCAGATGGTCGGTGGAGTAGGGGCCGTTTTCTACGTAAGTGCTTAAATTTTCATTGGTGGGGGTGAGCATCACATACATGGGCATTTGGAGTTCGCCGGATTTTTGCAGGGAATCGATCACCCTGATTTCCCTTGTTCCGAGGCCGGCATCGTGCACTCCGGTCAGTCCAACGGCAAAGCAGTTTGTTTGGGCAGCTTTGAGTGCTGATGCCAGTTCTTCATCGCTGGGATCGGGTATAATGCTGCTGACCAGTTCCATAGCATTGTCGATTAAAATGCCGGTAGGCTTTCCGTTTTTTAGGATTACATCCCCACCTTCAACTTTCGCTTTTGAATCTATGCCGGCAAGTTCCAGTGCCTTGCTGTTTGCCAGCGCAGCATGCCCGTCGATGCGGGTAAGGTAAACTGGATTGTCTGGGAAGGCCTCATCCAGGTTTTCTTTGGAGGGGAATTCTTTCACTTCCCAGTCGTTCTGGTCCCAGCCGCGTCCTTCAATCCAGAACGCTTCCGGGAATTTTTCATGATGAGCTTCAACTTTGTTGATCACCTCGTCAAAGCTGGTTGTTCCCACAAGATCAGCCCGGCGGAGCAATCCGGAGCCATAACCCAGGAAATGGCAATGTGCATCAATAAATCCCGGATAAACCGGTTTCTTGTCCAGATCGTAAACCCTGTCAGCTTTGTATTTTGATTCGATCTCATCCGAATTTCCAACGGCAAGGATCTTTTCATTTCTGATGGCCATTGCCTCAGCCCTGCTGAAATCCTTGTCAACTGTGTAGATATTTGCATTTTTAATGATAAGATCTGCTTTTTCCATGGATGTACAGGCTGATAATTGGATAAATGCTGTGAGGATAAGTAATCGGAAGAATCTTTGCATTGTTTTCGGTATTTATGACCGCAAAGTTAAGCAAGGTTTTTAATGGCTGAAAACATTTGTTGCAACAATAGGGAAAATTTATAGTCGTATTTTTGAGCAAAACAATTCAGGAATCCAATCAAAAAAATCAATCATAATCTGCAGGGTTTACAAAAAAACCGGCTACAGGATCGCTCCCGTAGCCGGCATAATTTTGAAAAACAACACCAAACTATGGTGTTATAATAATCCGCTCTGTCAGTTTGCCGGTTGCGGATTTTATGATGAGCATATAAACCCCCGGCTGCAAGCCGCTGATGTTAACAGTTGTTTTTTCGCCGGTGAGGTTGAATGTTTTCACCGGGCGGCTATCGGCGGTGAGGAGCGTGGCGGCGAAACCTGTCAGGTTTTCAAAACCTGACAGGTTTATCGTCAACACATCCTTTGCAGGATTGGGATAAACCAGCACCTGAGCCAAATCATTGCTTTCGCTAATGGCTGTGGCTTCAGCTTTGAAGGCTGTGATCTGCGACAAGCCTTCGCTTGCAAAATGGCCGTCAGCA
>CAYNDN010000123.1:0-5124 GCA_964395075.1 uncultured Lentimicrobiaceae bacterium
GTTTTTGATGATGATGAAAATTGCTACGGCATCTGTGAAATTAAATCAATGCTGGAAAATCAACTCATTGTGGCTTTTGGTGATGATCCGTTTACCTGGGAAAAAGATGGCTTTATACCTGATGATAATATGAACTTCAAAATTTACAGGCCCGGAACAAATGAAGTTTTCGACGCAGATGTAAAATATGATCCGGAAAAAGCAAACCAGGGCAACTATCAAAACAACGGCATTTCTGTAATCAAATCGCTGAAAGCCGGCACAACCGGATGGGGCGAAAACGGAAATTCAAAAATCAGCCTCTCCCCCAACCCAACAAATGGAATGATAACAATTTCCGGATTGGAAGGAATCAGCAAAATTGAATTGATCAGCATAAATGGAAAAATCCTGAAAACAATAGAAACCAATGAAACTGAAAAAATTCAATCCGACCTGTCAGCATTTCCGGCAGGGGTATATCAGCTCAAACTTTCCGGGAATTTGAAATCAAGCATGCAGAAATTAATTATAAGATAATTTCTGACTTTTCTCACAATCGTAAACTCCCGGAAAAATCCGGGAGTTTTTTTTTACATCTCTTTTTCTTGTATATTTGTTAGCAATAAACACTAAAATTAAAATAGCAATTTACCAAAGTAGGAAATCAATGAAAAAACAAAAAAAATGAAACCGTTACCATTTTTTCTCAGCCTGCTGATCATTACACTTTTTACTTTCAAGGCCTTTAGCCAAAATGATCAAATCCCGCGTGATCATGTGCTGATGGAAGTTTTTGCCGGAACAGAATGTTGTCATCTCCAGGGCGTAGAATTGGCCCTGAAATCTATTGTTAAGTATCAGGATCCAATATTGGTAGTAAGACATGACTTTTGCGTGTGCTCTGACGGAATTTTTGAGAACGAACATACCATTGGACGCAGTTTGTTCTATGAAGCTGATGGCTTTCCTGATGCTTACTTCAACGGAACCGAAAACTATACTGGCGGCGGTGAAGCATCGGTATACGATGAATACGAGTACCTGTTTACCCCCATGATTAATGAACCCACAAATTATTTACTCGAAATGGATATTGAGGAGATTACCAGTGGCTCATATATTGCACACATCATAGCCACCAAATTAAATCCCTCAGATTCAAGGCAGATTTTCACACTGCAATTGGCAGCTACCGTACCTGAAATCGACAATACCTGGTTTCCCAGTGGGGTTGATCATATTTTCAGATTTGTACAATTGGGCATGTTTCCTGATTACCAGGGAACGGAAATAGATTTTTCTATTCAAAACCAATTGGCCATAGACATACCTTTTACTGCTGATTCAGCTATGACAGGCAAATTATTGCACATGATAGCCTTTCTACAGGATAACGAATCAAAAGCGATCGTTCAGGATGTGATGGCACCCGTTGCTGTTTATCAGTACCCCATTGATGTTGCAATCAACAAGTTGACCAATATTCCGACAGGCTTGTGCCATTCCGAAATCATGCCGGTGAAGGTTATCATGATATTTTTTATACTTACATCAACGAATATGGATGCTCCTCTTCTGCCTCCCAAACGGTGTACGTAGATTTATGTGTTGGCTTGAATAAACCACAACCTGAAACCGGAATTTTGATCCGCCCCAATCCAGTTGAAAAATCGGGAAACATAAACTTCGAATCCAATTACACTGGATTTTCGAATATCAAACTTATAGATTTCAATAATCAGTCAGTTGAAATTTTCAATCAGGCAACCGAACTTGGCATATCTTATAAAATCAACCTGAACCAATACAATTTAAAATCAGGCATTTATATCCTGAAATCAGAAACAGGCAAAACAGCTTGTAACTATCAAAAGCTTGTTATCTACTGATCAGTTTTTTCTTTTTGAAAGCCAAATAAATTCAATACCCGGATTGGTTTGCCCGCTTCTGCCTGCATTTTATATAAAAACCTGCAACTTACGTTCTGAAAAAAATTCCAAAATATGAGTTGCAGGCTACTTTATTTTCAACCCTGGCCTTTCTTAACGTACAATAATCAACCGGGTGGTAATACATTCATTATCAAAAGCAATTTGCACATAATATGCACCCGGATTTATTCCCGCCAACGACACTGATTGGTGTTGCCTGATAGTTGCAGAAATCACCTTTTTGCCATGCTGATCAAATATCCCGATCCCGGCTTCATCCTTTAGCCCCGACACATGAATCCTATCGTGGGCAGGGTTGGGATAAATTTTTACCTTTTGCTTCGGACTACCTGAACTGTTAGTACCTGCCAACAATTCAACCGACTGTACCACCGACAAACCGTTGGGAATAAACAGGTTTTTATCTGAATCATCTTCAAAACCCAAATTCAGCAATTGCTCCACCTGGCTTTCCTGGTTTGAAACCCTGAAAAACATTTCTTCACCAACTTCGAAACCATCTTTCTTATCCGTAAAAATATCGTTGCCCCAGGCAGTGATCAGCACATTCTGGTTTTTCTCTACCTTTCCAAAACCAAAGCATTTTCCATGCATATCAAAGACCCCTATTACACCATTTTCATCCATCCCGGTTTTATCAATTATGTTATGCGTAATGGCAATGAGATGGCTTGAAGCTGTGGTTTTGTTAAACCCCCAGGGGCAATCATCGGGCGTGTTTACTTGGTTTTGTGTCATCGCTTTGTTCTTATTTTGATTTTTATATTCCTGACATTCTGGGTAAGAAAGCATTATTTGGTTTTGGGTGAGGATGAAATAAGCAACACCCGGCATCAAAACCTGCAATGTATTAATGCCCATGTCGGGCCAGTAAACCCGCCACCCGCCGATTTCCTTGACCAATTGAATCTCATCCTGCGCAGGCTCCACAAAAACCGCGAGATCAACAACGCAATGACTGATTACCGGCAGCAGGCTCCATCCCTCAGCTATGGTTACCGTCCTGTTAGTTTCATAACATCCGTTCAGCGAAACAGTAACGGTTTCGGTTACTTTCATAATATAACCTGAATGATTATCCATATAAGGCAACGTGTTAATTTCCAGATCGGGCCAAAACATGGCATCCTGGTTATTGTACATGATGGTGAGATCATCAATATAAGGTTCCATTAATATTTCGGTTGTGGGATCATTGAGCCAGAGGCAGGTTGAAAATCCGTTCCAGCCTTCCTTTACCAGGATGTCCTGACTGTCGGGGCCGGGGATCACTTCCAGGCTAACCACATCGCTAACACTCAACTCGCAGTTATTTTCAGCTTCGCAGTAAAATTCACCACCAGACAGAAAATTAACTTTCGGGATCATTAGCTGACTGCCTGTTTCACCTGGCAAAATCCCCTGTGGTCCATACCATTGAAAAGTGATAGGGGGCTCACCAGAGACTTCCGTTTCAAAAATGGCATCAGAACCTGTAGGTACAAATAAATCCTGTGGCTGGATTTCAAAATACGGACTTTGTAGCACAGTAACCCCCACAAAAGAGGTGGCGGGGATTTCGCAGGGTGAAACAGGAAATGCTGTCAGAGAAAGCGTAACAGCACCGTCAACGGCATCCTCATGGCCGGGATAATAAAGGGGAGTTAAAATTTGCTGGTCATCAAAGGTTCCTGTTCCTTCGGTGTCCCAGAAGATGGCAGAGAAATGATTTGCGGCCGGGCCTTCAGGTGTAAAGGTTTCATTTTCGCAAATCGTATATCCTGAACCGGCATAAGCTTCCGGATTGAGCTGAACAGAAAGATACCCTACATTGCTGAACGCCGAACCACATGGGTTTATGGCTTCTGCATAATAGCCTCCTGTATCTGCGGCGAGCACACTTTCAAGCATCAGTGTGGCTTCATTGGCACCTGAAATTTCACCATCAGGGCCAAACCATTGATAAGAAATTTCAAAATCGCCCGGTGCTTCTGCCAAGGCCGAAAAAACTGCCTGTCCGGTTTCACATGTCAAAACATGCTGAGGATGTTCGGTAAAATCCGGCTCAGTAATCACCCCAATGGTATGTATCATATCATCCACACAAACACCATAATTAATCACCTGTAATTTCACCTCATAAATTCCGGGCTCACCGAAAGTATGGCTGATGCTCCCTTTTTCGGTATAATCCACAATCCCATCGTTCTCCACATCCCAGTTATAAACAGTATGTGCTGAAGGAAAATCCCCAATATCTGATATCAGGGCCACGGCGTCAATCTCGTTCCAGTAACTCACTGAACCGGTATTCATTGCAACCCTGATTTGGTCAACCGGAAAACTGGTTTCAGGAAAATCAATTTTAAAAATCCGTGCTTCCGGTGGTGCCGGAGTTGCAGTTCCCGTCCAAAGCACCTCCCACTGGCTGGTTTCCGGGTTAAATGCATACACCGAATCCACCGTTCCGGGCTGAAGTGTTTCGTAAATCCAAACTGCCGAAATGCTTTGTGCACCCTCAAAACCCAGCTCAATCCATTCGCGCGGGCCATTGGGAGTTAGCGTTGCCCAGGCATTGGATGAATCCCCGTAAAACGGATACACGTCCGGCTCTCCAAGCACTTTAACAGCTCCCCAGTTTACAGCATCCCATTCCGAACTGAAATCGATTAATGTTGCGGCATACCTCAGCTCTAAACTGTCTTCCATCACCAGGTTTTCCGATAGATCATAAAAATGAGCCGTTTCGCCCAGGCAAATACTTTCGGTGGAAAAACCGGCCTGCGGCGGTTCACAAATAAATATGAAAGCATTTTTTGTGATCCCGGCATAGGTGTAAGGATCAGAAACTGTTAGTGAAACAGTATAAGTTCCTGGTGAATCATATATATGTGTTGGGGCTTCATCATCGGAAAATTGTCCGTCACCAAAATCCCAAACATAACTATATGGAGCAATCCCGCCGGAAACAATACTTTCAAACATAACCTCCTGCGGTGCAGTCCCAACTTCGGGAGCATCTGATGAAAAGTCGGCAAACAGTTGTTCTCCTATAGAAAATAACCTTGACGCTCCCTCCGTGGAAGTGCAGTAATAATATCCGTTTTCGTTATATGTTACTGGGTTAAACGTGAGCCAGGTTCCCGTCTGGCCCGGAATGGGCATATCATTTTTGTGCCATTGATAATTATTTCCACCAAGCTCCGCATCA
>CAYNDN010000123.1:5134-8851 GCA_964395075.1 uncultured Lentimicrobiaceae bacterium
ATCAAGGACAGTAACCGAACTAATCATATCATCATCAACCATTCTGATATTTTGGTCTTCACCGCCCAAAAATTTGATTTCACAAATTTCGATGCTGCCCCTGTTTATAAAATCTCCATACAACCTGAGCGAGAAACTATTCTGTATATTTTCCACAATAGCTGAATTGATAAAAGTGCCTGCAATGCTCAAATAGTGCGAACTTCCATAATTTCCGAGCAACCCGGTATTTTCCACGCCCTGATAAAACACACAGTTGTTGTCGCCAACCCTCACCTCCTCTTCAAGCACTACACGCTCAAAAAAATGCGCATTGGATAAATAGCTTCCTTCATACATAAACAACCTGATGTTTTGGCCATGCAGCCTAAGATTTGAGAGAATTTTCCCGTAGCCACCATGGCTCACCATAGCCCCATCAGGCATCATGATATTTACATCGTTAAAATAAACCTGTGTGTTGTAAAAGTTGATATCCGAGTTAACGATCAGCGTATCTGAATTGATCCCCGCCTCAAACCTGCTGCCGGACAAAATATTATCAGGCGAAAACGTAAGCTCTTGTGTTTGGGTACCGGTGAGATTTGTATATTGATTTTCCCATATTCCGTATTGAAAAACATCTCCTGTGCAATAAATCGTAAGTTGATTATGCTGATCGAAAATCCTGCCCACATTGGTAAACCTGCCATGGAAGGCCACACCGTGTGAAGAACCAAAATTGGAAAGTGTGTCGAGCAGGGTACAATCTGTAAAATTGGAATAATTGTCGCCAACTCTGAACAAGCCCCGCAAATATAAATTCTGTCCCTGGATATTCTGCACAAACCCTCCCCTCACCAAAAACTCAACTTCCTTACCTGCAACCAGCGCAACATTTCTGAAAAAGTCATTGTCGTTGTTGTTGAAATAACTCAAACGTGTGTGATCAGTCAGGTTAACAGTTGCATTATTCAGATCAACGCGCGCATTATAAATGGAAACATCTGATAACAATTCAAGTGATGCTGACCCATGATATTCCAGGTGATCAAGATCGAAATAGCCACCGGCACCCTGAAAAATCTGCTGTACAGTACTTCCGGTAAGATGCAGGGCATGATTATTTATGCCGCCATAGTTTGCAATATTGCCTGAAATTTCTACTGTTAAATTATTGTGGTGATCCAGGATTTTTCCATAATTGGTCAGGTTGCCGCTTACAGCAAAAGTATGTGACGGCCCCCAATTCTGAATGGTGTCCATCAAAACGGTTTCACCAAAAAACGACACTCCGTTGCTCTGGATGTTCAAAACACCTTCGATGGTTACATCCGATGCCGTAAAATTCTCGAAATTATAATTGTTTCGCCCAATTAACAGGCACCCCTGCCCCACCAGGTTTAACTCCTTCACAATTTTATTTGCACTACCTGAACCTGTTAGCGAAAGTACGGAACCCGGTTGCATGGTAAGGGTATGATTGTTGAAATCGACATGGGTGTTATAAAAATACAGATCCGATAAAACACTCACATTTCCTGAAAATACATTCAGGTTTTCGACTGCTATAACAGCACCTTCGAGCAGGAAAATGCTTTGATTGCCGGCACCATTGAGATTAATCGTATGGTTAGATGTTTCACCACGAAACTCCAGGTTTCCCGCAACATTCAAGTAAAGGTTAACACTTTGATTTTGCAGCACTCCATCGTTCACAAGGTTGCCATTTACCTGCAAAGTATGACTGCTGCCATAATTCGCCAGGCTTCCGGTTTCGTGAATCGTAAGGCCGGCACAAACAGTATTAATGTCGAGTTGCACCGGCCCCACAAGATAAACATCATCACCTGCCGAAGGAATAGTACCGCCCTGCCAGGTAGATGTGTTGTTCCACCGTCCGCCGGTTACCTTAGAAACAATTTGTGCGGATAATTTGTGAAAGAAGATTGCTGAAAACAGCGTTAAAAACACCGGCAAATAAATTTTCATCCTTTTCATAGCCTCATCTTTTATTGTTTATAAAATCAAATCACTACAAAATTACACTCAGCGACACCCCTTGTCAATAAGCTATTATACCGGTTTTTTGGGAAGGAAATACGTATTTGTACTTAGAAACTTACAACTCATATTCTGCCTCCTGACAAATTCGGAATTGGCAAAATATGACACATGTTTAAAATATATCTACTTTTTTGGTTTTGGCTTGTCCAAGTTGGGAAGTGAATATTTATTTTTGTGAACAGGCCTGGCTAAAAAGCATAACCACTGCCGACTGCGTCCTACCATCATAATGTGTGTCTTTCTGATAGATTTTCATTGCCAAATAGCATAAAAAGGGATATTCATTTAAACCAAGATTTACTTTTTATCAGTGCTCAAATCTCAACTATTTTGTTGCGTATGGCATAAGTGATAAGTTCGGCTTTGGTGTGCAAGTCCAATTTTTGCATCATATTATTTACGTGGGTGTCAACGGTGCGCTTGCTGATGTATAGCTGGGCTGCAACCTGTTTGTGTGATTTGCCTTCCACCAGTTGTTTCAGGATATCCTGCTCCCGTGAGGTAAGCGCAGTTTTTCCGGGCACATTATCCTGGTTTATTTCACTCAGGAGTCCGGCAAGCGAAGAGGAGATTTGAGGATCGTAAAACATTTCTCCTCGTGAAACGGACTTTATGGCCTGAAGCAGTGTTTGCTTTCCGGCATTTTTCAGTATAAATCCATTAACCCCTGTTTTGGTGGCCTCCTTAATATTTTCGCGTGTTCCTTCGGCGGTGAGCATCAGCACTTTTATCTCCCTGTATTGCTGTTTGAGCTTTTTGGCTATTTCAATTCCCGACATCCCCGGCAGGGAAATATCCAGCAAAATCAGATCGGGGAAATTGCTTTCGAGCAAACTAAACAGTTCACCGGCATTGGCCGCCTCTCCTGTCACTTCCATGTTATCCGCAGTAAAAAGCAGGGCAGCAATGCCGTCTCTTACAATTTCATGGTCGTCAACAATAATAATTTTAATCTTTGTTTTCATCCGCACCGGTCATTAACGAAAATGTAAAAATACTTCCTTTTCCCTTGGTACTTTGTACCCGGATTTCTCCTCCGTTTTTTTGGGCAAACTCCCTGCAAAGTAAAAGCCCCAGCCCTGTTCCTTTTTGTCCGGCAGCAGGTATGCCAGAAGTATTCACATCGATCCTGAACAGCTTGGGTATGTCGCCGGCAGCAATACCTTCGCCCTGGTCTTTAATGGAAACCTCAACAAAAGCACCGGCATTTTTACAGGAAATCAGAATCATAGAATGGTTGCTGCTAAATTTAATGGCATTCGACAGCAGGTTTCGAATGATCGTGGAAACCATGTTTTTATCTGCATAAACATAAGTGTTTTCAGGAATTTGCTGCCTGATTCCAATATTTTTCTGTTTTGCTGCTTCACCTATCAACTCCAGCTCCCGGACTATAGTTGTTGCAATATCAAAATTTTCGGGATTAAATTCGAGGTTTCCGGTTTGCAGGCGTGCCCACTGCAGCAAATTCACGAGCAACCTCGATGTATGTTTCCCTGATTTGTAAAGGCTTGCGGCGAGTTTCTGTTTTTGAAAATCATTCAGCTTATCAAATTCCCGGTACAAAACATCAGCAAGGTTTTGGGTTGAAAAAACGACGTTTTTGAGATCGTGGGCAATGATAGAGAAAAACTTGTCGCGGGTAGCATTTGCTTTTTGCAGGGCGAGTTT
>CAYNDN010000123.1:8861-10370 GCA_964395075.1 uncultured Lentimicrobiaceae bacterium
TTTCTGGCTGTTTAGCTTCAGGTTGGTTTTTTGTTTCAGGCGGTAGCGGCTGATCAGGATAACAAGTGCAACGATAGAAATAATCGCAATTAAAATAAAATAGAGTTGCCGGTTTTGCTGTTTTTGCAGCTTCAGGTCGATGATCTCATTTTCGCGGTTGAGGAGGTCGCGTTTTCGCTGGGCCTGCCGGTTTTCGTAACGGCGTTGCAGTCCTGCAATTTTTTCCATTTGTTTAAAATGCAGACTGTCGTGCAGGTGCTGATATTTTTCCTGGAAATTAAAGGCATCTTCAAATTGATTTTTTTGCACTTTTACCCGGGCGAGGTATTTATAGATTTGCGTAATAAAATTGGCCGCACCGGTTTTCCGGGCATCGTCCAATGCCATAAGCAAATAATTTTCTGAATCATCAAGCCGGCCTTTCGAATGATAATACTGGGCAATGCCAAGCTGCACCTTAACCTTGCCGCTGATATCACCTATGGAATCGAGCAACGCCAGGCCTCTGAGATAATACGTGATTGTGCTGTCGTATTTTCTGGTATATCCCATTACCAGCCCGATATTGTAGATTGCCGCCACCTGTTCTTTTACTGCGCCAATCCGGCGATATATTCCGGCCGCCATTTCAAAATTCCTGCGGGCTTCATCAAACCTGCTGTTATCAAATTCAACCAGGCCAATATTATTGAAAACCCCGGCTACCCTGTTGCTATCGTTATACGCAGTGGAGATTTGCAGCAACCACTGGAACTGCTCCAGGGCAGCCTGGTAATTCCCGCTGCTATTATATGCCAGCGCATAATTATTGAGGGTTTGCATCAGGTTAACCGTATCAGTTAATGACTTGAAGCGGGTTTCTGCATTTGCATAATAATTCAGTGCCAGGGTATAGTTCTTCATTTTACTGTAAACATCGGCAATCCACAAATGCAATAAACCCGTCAAACTGTCAATTTCCATATTGTTGGGATAGATTTTCGTATCCTCTACATTAAGCTCATCTACATGCCATAGCCCGGTAAGAAAATATTCGATGGCCTGATCGTAGCTTTCCTGTTCGTAATAAAAAATGCCGGCATCAAGGAGCATGGAGAGCAACTTTGGTGTTTTGTGGTTATCAGCATAATACGCGATGGAATCCTCCAGTGTTTTTAATGACCTATCGGGTTTTGCATCAAATTTCAAGTTTTCCCGGATTCCATGTTTTTTTTTCTGGGCAGGAATCATCTGAACTAAAGCAGGGCATATAATCAAAAGGCAGAAAATAAAAACAACATTGGTTAGCTTATTTTTCATTTATTTCAGGTCTGATCATTTTCTGCTGCCAAGTTAATAAAATGCTGCTAACCTGATCTATTCAAAATATATTTTCTTGAATAATCCATCCACTCAAAAATGGGCTTTTTCCCAACCTGGCTTTCTCATTGTATTTTAATAAATTAGAAATTTTGTAGGTTCTACTACCATTTTTGTGGGTAAATTCTTCTTTGCTGATTAGTGTTTGTT
>CAYNDN010000124.1:0-10354 GCA_964395075.1 uncultured Lentimicrobiaceae bacterium
AAGAACCTACCGTCCAGGTTTCGCCTTCAGGAACAACAAAATCATCGGCAGCTTCGCTGGATAAGTCAGCGCTGGCTTCATCGGTAAAAAACTGCGATACGATGTATCCGCCATATTCTTCATCGGCAGATTGATCGTAAACCATATCTCCAAACCTGACATTCAGGGCGTGCTGGCTTGCCTTTTGGGCTTCGCCATAATTAGTACGTTGGGCCATGGTGTTCATCGAAACACCAATGCCAAGCATCAATACAAATAATAAATAAACTTTCTTCATAATTAATCCTTGTTTTTATTAATATTTAGTGACTTGAGAATTTTCTTATATGCTTCGGACTTGATCCGTGCCTCTTCAATTAGCTTTTGAAGGCTTTCTTCAGTAACATCTCGCTCCTTCTCCTGATACGCTTTTTTTTTAATTGATTTTCGTTCCGACATTTGAATTTTTATTGAGACGCCAAAGAAAGATTATCCGGACAGGGTTTTGCAAATTTTTTGCCCTACAAAACATCTACTTTTATGAACATGACCATTACAAAAGCATGTCATGGGGCTTACATTTTGTGTACAATAGGCTGTAACGCAATGAAATTCAGATGGTTGCAAAAGGATCTGTAAAATTTGTCAGGTTTATTTTCTCAACAAATAAAGTGGCAAAATGGAGGGTGGACTAAAAAAGGGGGTAGGGATTAGCCGAACAATCATCGAAAAATAACATTGTAAGACATATTGCCAAATGGGATTGAAAGCAAAACTTGTATAAAATCATATACATTCGAGGAAGGCAATAAGGTTTTCCTCCGAATCCAGAGCGAGCTTTTTGCGTAAGCGCGAACGAGCTACTGTTAGGCTGTTCAGGCTTTGGTAGGTGATGGCTGAGATTTCTTTGGTTGACATGTTGAGACGCAGAAATGCACAAAGTCTTTTTTCGTTGGATGTGAGATTGGGGAATTTTTCGTTGAGTTTTTCATAAAAATCATTGTGTACCTGCTGGAATCTGATTTCAAAATCTTTCCAGATGTCATCTTCGGTGGAGGATTGCAGGTCGCGGATAATTTCATCGATGATCCGTTGGTTTTCTTTTTTAAAAACCAGTTTCGATTTGATGAGTTTTTCGGATATCCGGGTGATCAGCTCATTTTTTCGGATCATGTACATCACATTGGTAGCCAGTTCCTTGTTTTTAAATTCGAGTTCTTCTTCCAGTTTTAATTTTTCCAGTCCCAGACTTTTGTTCAGAAGGGCATTTTTTTCGGCTTCCAGACGGTGGCGCTTGCTTTTGCTGCGCTGAAGGTAAAACAGCAGCACCAGGATGATGAGCCCCATCAGGGTAAAAATGATGATGAGCGTGTAAACCAGCTCACGCTTCTTTTGCCCGGCTTCAGTTTCCTTTTGCTGCAAATGGGCATTGGCCAATCGCTTGTCGAATTTGTCTTTCATTTCCAACTGGGTTACCATTCTTACTTTTTCAAGGTCGAGGAGGCTGTCGCTGAAATGTTTAAACTTAACATGGCTGTGATAGGCATTTTTATAATCCCCGGTTGAATCATAAGCACTGGCGAGCATGTCTAATGAAATTACCACTGACGAGGCGAAACCATATTTTTCAGCCAGTTGCAGTGCCTTTTTAAAATGTGCCATTGCTCGTGTAAGATCACGGATCACCATATAATAATTGCCCATGTTGTTGTAGGCCTGAACCAGGATCCGATAATTTCCTGATTCCTCGCTCACCTTAATGGCTTTCTGATTTAGCTCATAAGCTTTTTCGATGTTACCGTTTTCTCTGGCCACAATGGAGAGGTTGTTCAGCAGCACTGCATAATTCTTTGCGTTTTTTTCATCGAGGTATTGCAGAGCCTTGGTAAAGTAAAACTCAGCTTTTTCAAAATCGCGCTGTTTTGTATGCACGGCTCCTATATTCAGGTTAAACCGCAGGTATTCATTGTTTGCATCCTCTATCAGGCTGTCTTCGGTATTTTTTAGTAAACCCAGTGCCTTTTCAAAATAATCCGTAGCATCGTTGTGTTTTTCTGTTTTGTAAAAGATAAGTCCAATGTTATTTATCGTATTGAGATAATCGTTAGGGTTCACAATGGGTTTCAGGCTCCCTCCTTCACCTTCCATCAGTTTTTTTATTTCGAACTGAAGCTCAAGTGCTTCAGGGTATTTCCCGATGTTTTGAAGGATCAATGATTTGGCGTTAATAGCTTTTATCCGGAGATGTAAAATGGGATTCTTCTTCAAAATTTTATCAGCTTCCTCAAGCAGAAAAAATGCTGAATCAGGTTCAGTGTCAAGGATCAGAGAAGTAAAACCAATGATGGCATCTACCTTTAGTGAATCATCACGGGCTGAATGTATCACCTGCAGGAGTGAATCAGACTCCCCATATCCGGCTTGTCCGCAGAAAGGAAGCAATGAGAACACAACAGTGAAAAACAGCAGCAGAAAGTACGCGTACAATTGATGTTTCAACTTGTGGAGTTATTAAACGAATATTCAAAAGTACAACATATTCTAATAATGATGATAATCAGCGATTTACTGATTTGCGTTTAAACAATCATTCAGTGCATCACAGAAAAATGGTGCCCGGGGCACAGATATTCTTATTGCTTCTCCAAAACCATCGTGAAATGCCGGATGTTGGCCTCCACAAACATCTCACCTGCTTTTACAAATCCTTGCCTTTGGTAGTATGGCACTGCTTTGAGCTGAGAGTGGAGATAGATTTTTTCTTTGCGCCCCTTCAGGTCCTGCAGCACTTTTTTAAGGATTTCGCTGCCCAGATTCTGGTTCCGGTATTCCGCTAAAACAGCGAATCTTTCCAGTTTGATACCCTCAGGGGTTTTTCGCCAGCGCCCGGTACCAACGGGCTTTTCATCTTCCAGCAAAAGGTAGTAGGTTGCTTCTTCCTCGTTTTCTACTTCCAACGCGCGTTCCACTTGCTGCTCTTCGATGAACACTTTTTTCCTGATTTCCAGTGTGTGGTTGTAGCGGGTTTTATCCTTAATCGTGAATGATATGATCTTAAGCATGTTCCGTTATTGTGTTTTCTGAACTTTCACCTGTTTAGTTTTATCTGAAACAAAAAAAGCAACCTTAACAAGATTGCTTTTTAAAAAATGATTTCAGTGTTTATTGATGATCTTTTCCGTTGTAGGCCCATTTCAAATAAATAGCGCCCCAGGTAAATCCGCCGCCAAATGCAGCCAGGATGATGTTGTCACCTTTTTTTAGTTTGTCTTCCCACTCCCAGAGGCAAAGTGGAATAGTAGCCGAGGTAGTGTTTCCGTAACGCTGAATATTGATCATTACCTGTTCTTTTTTAATTCCCATCCTACGGGCAGTGGCCTCAATAATGCGGAGGTTGGCCTGGTGCGGCACAAGCCATGCCAGGTCTTCAGGTTCAATGTTGTGTTTTTTCATCATTTCAACAGATACATCTGCCATTTTGGAAACAGCAAACTTAAAAACCGCCTGACCTTCCTGGTAAATGAAATGCTCACGGGCATCAACAGTTTCATGAGAAGCCGGTTTAACTGAACCACCTGCCTTTTGATGTAAATGTACCCTTCCCATGCCGTCCGACTGGTGGATTGAATCAATAATCCCTACATCTTCGGTGGTTGGCTCCAACAGCATGGCTCCTGCAGCATCGCCAAAAATAACGCATGTGGTACGGTCGGTATAGTCAACAATCGACGACATTTTATCAGCTCCAACGAACAACACCTTTTTGTAATTTCCGGATTCTATGTACATCGCTGCGGTGGTCAGGGCATAAATCTGTCCCGAACATGCCGCATTCATATCAAAATGGAAAGCGTTTTTAATGCCTGCTTTATCGGCTATGATGTTTGCTGTTGCCGGAAATTGCATATCCGGAGTAACAGTAGCGCAAATTATGAGATCAATTTCATCGGGGTGTGTATTGGTTTTTCTAAGCAGCTTTTTCACTGCTTCAGCACCCATGTCGGAAGTGCCCTTGCCTTTTCCTTTTAAAATATGCCTGGTATAAATTCCGGTTCTTGTTGTAATCCACTCATCAGAAGTATCAACCATAGTGGATAACTCCTGGTTGGTGAGGATATAATCAGGTACGTAACCCTGAATTCCTGTAATTGCTGCTCTGATTTTGTTCATGATTCTGATAATTGGTTAACGCGTGTATTTGTGCAGCGCGCGTTTTATTTTACTGGAAAGTTTTGCCTCATAGATTTCTTTCGAGAGCATAATCATATTTTTTATGGCCTCAGCACTGGAAATTCCATGTCCGATTACTACTGAGCCATTCACACCCAGTACAGGGCTTCCACCGTAGTTCTCATAGTTAAAACGCCTGATGTAATCATCAGTCAGGTTGCGTTTTTGAAGCAGTCGGTACATGGCTTCAATTTGTTTAAGTACGATGTTTCCTGTAAAACCATCGCAAGCAATTACATCCACCTTCGACCGGAAAAGATCCCGGCTTTCGATATTACCAAAAAAATTAAAATCCCTTGTGTCCTTCATCATTTGAAATGATGACTGGCACAGCAGGTTGCCTTTCCCTTCTTCCTGACCAATATTCAGCAAGCCAACACGTGGATTTTTAATTTTTAAAACATCGCGGGTATAGATCGACCCCAACAATGCAAACTGGTAAAGTACGTCAGGTTTTGTGTCGGGGTTTGTGCCAATATCGAGGATGATACTTTCGCCACCTTTTTCCTGCGGGATGTGAGCAATGGTGGTTGGCCGGATCACTCCGGGAATGCTACCAACGCTGTACATGGAGCCAACCATGATTGCGCCGGAGTTGCCGGCACTGCAAAAGGCGTTGATCTTGCGTGATTTGAGAAGCCTGAATCCTACCGAGATACTTGAATCTGGTTTTCCGGAGAGTGCCTTCAAAGGCTTTTCAGCCATGTCAACAATCTGACTGGCGTTTACGATTTCGAAGTTTCCCGGGGCATGGGGTTTTTTGTTGAGAAAGTCGTGAATAATATCTGTGTCTCCAACGAGAACAATTTGATCATTCTGATTTAACGATTTTTGGGCAAGCATGGCACCGTCGATGGTTGCCTCAGGAGCGAAATCCCCGCCCATTACGTCCAATCCAACTTTCATTAAATGAGGGTGTTGTGATTTTAACCAGCGAAACCGCTGTTATTCAACCTCAGTTTTTTGCATAACCAACCTGCCTTTGTAATACAGATCGCCATCAACCCAATAGGCACGGTGATAAACGTGAACTGTTCCTGTGGTAGGACAGGTTGAAAGGTTTGGAAGGTCTGATTTATAGTGTGTCCTTCTTTTATCCCTGCGGGTTTTTGATATTTTACGTTTTGGATGAGCCATTTTATCTTAGTTTTTTATGTTCTGATTAAATTATTTGTCTTTTAACTTTTTCAATGCATCCCACCGTGGGTCTGTTTTTTGTTCTTCATTGTCCTGCGTAAGCTTTGCAAGCATTTCCTTGTTACAGGTGCTGTTTCCGGTTTCATCGTCTGGATGAATACACTGCATCGGGATCATCAAACGGACGTATTCGTAAATATGTCGGCTGAGATCAAACTGATATTCGGCTTCGGGGATGATGATTACCTCATCCGATTGCTCCTCAAACGTTTCACCAAATTTCACAATCAGCCGCTCACGGCCATCTAAAGGCTGTTCGAAAGGTTCAAGGCAGCGATCGCATTCAACGGTAACATGTCCGTAAATATCAAATTCAAAGATCATCATCCGTTCTTCTTTGATCAAATCAAGCCCCACATTTACAGAACCCTTGCTCAGGTCAGCGTATTCAATCGCATCAAAGAACTTGTTATCAATCACAAAATCAAAGTGATGTGATTCATTTTTGAGCCCACGGAACGGGATTACAAACTGTTTTAAATAATCCACAATAAATTCCTCCCAAAAATTGGGCGGCAAAAGTAGAAAATTAAATTTTGATAACCAAAAGATTGTGGAAGTTAAATTTGGATAGTAACCTGAGACTGTGAGAAATTGAAGGGTTTTATGGTGTGAAATAGCGGGAAAACAAAAAACAATGTTAATGAGTTGTTTGCCTTTTTTGTTGGTTAATGTGTTTTTCTGGTATCACATGCTTATGATTTGAGTATTTGGAGGGAATCACCGGAAAGCAGAATAAGGATTTTTAATCGCCAGTTTAAGTTGTTCGTATGCCATTTATTATTTCCGCTTTTTGTGTTTCAGATATGCTGTAAAAGCACCTGTTGACCAGAGTGCCCATGCAATCAGTACGGGCTGAAAAAACAGCCTTATGAACCTGGCCTGATCCGTGTTCAGGCCAAACGCATCAGTTTCGTTTACATATTGAGCAATGTTTCCCGGAAAAATCAAAATAAAAAACAGGGCTACTATCCAACCGGTCAAAGCTTTCCATTTTGGCAATGTAATTAGTGCAAGCCCCAGTATTATTTCGACGATGCCCGAAAGAACAACCACTAAATCGTCGGGCAATGGCACCCACTCTGGCGCCTGTGCCACAAATTCAAGCCTTGAAAATGTAAGGTGGCCTGTTCCGGCAACCAATAAACCTAGCCCAAGTAAAATCCTGAATATCGTGCAAACCCAATTGGTTTTAACACCATAACTCCACTTTAACTTTTCAGCAATTGTATTCATCGTATTTCAGTTTGGTTCATGCAACATAATATCGTTGGCGTACAAATGCAGATATATTTTATGTTGCAATGATTGTCTACTTTAATGGTTGATTCAGTGAAACCCTTTTATCCATTTCCCGGTAGTCTGCTCTCCGGAAGATGTGGTAATCAGATAAAAATACAACCCATCAGGCAAACTTTGTAAATTGATGTATTCAGCAGGCCGGAAGGTTACAAAACAGATTTTACCGGTCACATCTGTAAACCGGATCTTTTGAATGAGATGATGGTTTTTCAGGAAAACGAAATCACCACCGGGATTTGGGTACAGCTCTACTTCTCCGGTTATGATTTCTTTGCCCATTCCGGTTGGCGTTCCAATTATCGTAAAAGGAGCCTCAGTTATTCTTGAAACAGTTTCGGAACCCTGAGTTACCGTAAATTTCAGATACACTTCCTCCGAACCAAAATAAGGCACTGTCCACTGATGTTTGCCATTATTTGGAATATCATCGGCGAGCAACCACCAGGGGCCATCCGGGCCATAAGCAGAAACTTCGATGGTAACTGAGCTTGTTTCACCCGCAGGCACTTCTGAGTTCCATTCAATGAACTGGACTGTTCCGGGATAGAAATTCTCGCCACCTGTGGGGAAAGTGGGTTTAATCCAAAGGCTGTCAGCCGGGGAGCTTTCTGCAAAAACGTAGAGGATGTTTTTATTGAACTGGATAAATCCGCCGGTGAGTTCCTGCGCCAGGATGATCAGGTCGGGATAGCCGTTGTTGTCCAGGTCGCCGCCGGCACGGATGGCATTGCCGTAGCCGGGATCATCACCTATATCCAGGTATGCATCTTCTGTCCAGTTGCCCTCACCATCGCCCAGCCAAAGCTGAAATTGCTTGATACCGTATGCCATCACATCCGCAAAGCCATCGCTATTCATATCATGCAACTGCGAAAGTTCCCATACGCCAGAGATTGGTAAGTTTCCGGAATAATCCACCCAGCTTTCCAAATCATTATCCCAGCCATAAACTTCCACGCCTCCTGAATTGGTTATCCTTGAAATCGCAAAGGTTCCGGTATTCTTCATCCGGCAAATGTCTATTCCGGCCATGAGTGAGACTGCCGGCAGGCCATTGTCCTTCACCTCAAAACCGCCGGCGCCATCGCCGAAATAGGCTGTGCCTCCGGTATGGCTCACGATAAAATCCATGTGGCCATCATTGTTGATGTCGCAGGTGCGCACGAGTAAACCCGATCCGCCGCCCAGGAAACCAAAGCTTTGCTCCCAGCTTCCGTCCTGCTGGTTCAGGTAAACATGCACACCGGCAGTTCCGCCAAAGGCATTGCTCACCAGGTCCAGAAAACCGTCCTGGTTAAAATCGGCAAAAGCCGTCCCGAACATACCCCAGTCCTCGCCGTTGGTTGAAAGGCCTTCATCGTAAAGCTCCCAGTTCATGCCGGTTCCGTCGCCCAGCACCACCTCGTTCAGTTGGTCGCCCCAGTTTGTGCCTGAATAGTTGTGGTGCACGCCGTAGCCCACATCTTTGTGGCCGTCGTTGTTCACATCTCCCACAGCAATGCCTCCATATCCAAAATTCCCATTCATGAAATTTTCAAAATTCCCTTCACCATCTCCAAACCAAACCATGATCCCATGTTGCTCGGAGTTGAAGTTGGGAGAACCATGATCGCCAACTGAAAGAATATCCACATGCCCGTCCATGTTGATGTCGTCGAAAGCAAAGTCGGTGCGGCCTTCGTCAAAATCCGGAAAATCCAGGCCGTTGGTCAGGCGCTGGTAGTTCAGGTTATTCTGAGCCTGAAGCAAACTGCTTACAAAAAAAACGGCTGCGCAAAAAATCAATGTATGGGTCTTTCTCATGTTTCAGGTGTTATTTCTTTGGTTTCAACTTATAGCCAACTGGTTTGCGGGGTTCGTTTTTCTTTTGAATCAGTTGCCTGATAGCTTCGAAAACCACCTGGAATTGCTGGTCATATTTACTTTCCATCTCATCCAATTTTTTTCTAAGATCTTTGTTTTCATCGATGAGTTCGCGCATTTTAACAAATGCGCGCATGATGGCAATGTTTACTTTTATAGCTTTTTCACTTCGTAAAATGCCGCTCAACATTGCTACTCCTTGTTCGGTGAAAGCCAACGGTGTTGTTGGTGAGAATTTTCTATTACCAAGGTTATCACAATTTGTGATAAGCTCCTGCCATTCATTTTTGGATAATTTGAACATAAAATCATCAGAGAAACGACTTTTATTTCTGCTGACTTGTTGTTTTAAGGCCCTGTTCTCCACTTCGTACAAAGATGCGAGATGAAAATCAAGCATCACTTTAACTCCTCTAATAAAGTAGATCTGAGAAATAATTTCTTTTGGACGAATCAATTCATTCATAATTGTTGAATATTTGATACTAACGATTCATTTTTTCACCCACCTGCCATTTTTTCGTCCACCATCGGCCAAAATGATCTCGTAAAAATACACCCCTTCCGGAAGCTTTTTGAGACTGATTCGACAGCCTGGCTTTTTCATTTCAAAACATGTTTTTCCGGAAACATCCGTAAACCGAATGTAATTGATCAATTGCGGATTTCTTAGATAAACGAAATCCCCGCCGGGGTTTGGGAAAATATTTACTGGTTCAGGGGTTGTTTCTAATCCGGTTCCAGTTGGTGGACCGATGATGGTAAATGCTGATTGAGTAATTGTGTTTTCGTTTTCTGATGCAAGGTGTACGGTAAATTTCAGATATACGTCTTCTGAACCATATTCCGGGACAATCCATTGATGTTTCCCGTTATTAGGAATATTTTCGGCCAGCATCCACCACGGGCCTTCCGGGCCATAAGCGGATATTTCGATGGTTACCGCACTCCATTCTCCTTCCGGGACCTCAGAAGCCCATTCGATGAACCGGGTTGATCCCGGATAGAATTTTTCACCACCATTAGGATAGATCGGCCGGATGCTCAGATCGTTGGCAGGCGAGGCTTCGCGATAGCAATAAAGTATGTTTTGATAGCTGGGCCATGATCCGGTTTCGGCAAGTAAAACCATATCGGGCAGCCCGTTGTGATCCAGATCGCCACCCACACGGAAAGCTTGTGCATCGGCGTCTTCGCCCAGCGAAAACTGGGTTTCCTCCGTCCAGTTTCCTGCGCCATCACCCAGCCAGATGGTGATGGTTTCGTTGGCCATGGCCACAAGATCGTTAAACCCATCTCCATCCATATCAGCGATGTCTGTAAAATCAAAACTCCCCGAAATCGGAAGGCCGTTGGAGATACTGATCCAGCTTCCGGTAAAAGCTTCATCCCAATAATAAATTTCCACACCTCCATCGCTATTCACAAAAGCGATATCCATTGCGCCGTCCTGGTTTACATCGCCCACTGAAACTCCCCGGCGTGCGTCATAAGCACCAAGCACCGGAAGCCCGTCATCGATATTGGTGAAACCCCCTGTTCCATCACCAAAATAGATGGTTCCGTATTCATGTGCAGCAATAAAATCAGGAAAGCCGTTACGGTTGAAATCGCCAAACTCCACAATGCTGTATGAGTTTCCGTTGAGGAATCCAAAGCTTTGTTCCCAGGTACCATCGCCCTGGTTTAGATACACATGCAGCCCGGCACCCGAACCGAAGGAAATGCTTACCAGGTCAAGGTCGCCGTCGCTATCCACATCCGCGAAATCGGTGCCGAACAT
>CAYNDN010000125.1:0-2848 GCA_964395075.1 uncultured Lentimicrobiaceae bacterium
TACAACTAATATTCTGCCATAATTTGGCAGAATATTAGTTGTAAGTTTCTAAAGATGATTAGCCAGACTCAGTTGACTTATCAGGTAATAAGCCTTAAATTCTACAGCCTGTCAATCATGCCCAAAATCAGCTCTGCCATTTTGGGTTCAACATGACTGGCCACATCAATTACTGCATCGTGACTGATATATTCAATTTTACCTTCAATACCCAAATCAGAAATTACGGAAACGGCAAAGCACGAAAGATCCATGTGCCTCGCCACAATAGCCTCAGGAACAGTTGACATGCCAACAGCATCAGCACCGATTATCCTGATGTATTTGTATTCGGCAGGTGTTTCATAGTTGGGGCCGGTTACAGCGGCATAAACACCTTTTCTGATTTCCAGATTTTTTTCTTCAGCAACTTTTTCAGCAAGGCCAATCAATTTGGCATCATACACTTCACTCATATCCGGAAATCGTGGCCCTAATTGATCCTCATTATTACCAATGAGTGGATTTTGCCCGGTAAGATTGATGTGATCCTCGATGATCATCATATCTCCGACTCTAAATCCAGGATTGGTTCCACCACTGGCGTTGGAAAGAAAAAGATGTTTTATCCCTAAAAATTTGAGTACCCTCACCGGAAAAGTAACGTCCTGCATGGAATATCCTTCGTAATAATGGAATCGCCCTTTAAGTGCCGCCACTTTTTTTCCGTTAATATAGCCCAAAACCAACACACCATGATGTCCTTTTACAGTAGAAACCGGAAAGTTTGGAATTGCTGAATAATCGATGCTATGTTCAACCTGAATATGATTTATGAAGTTCCCAAGGCCTGTTCCAAGTACAATCCCCAGGTCGGGATTAAAATTTGTTGCCTTTTTAATAAACTCTACTGTCTCCTTTAGCTTCCCGTACATACGTTTTTATTTGATCGTTAAAATCTTTTCTGAATTCTTTGTGTATTTTGGTTTGAATAGGGATGTAATATATTGGCAGGCCCTGCAACTCATCAGCTATTTTTGGCACTGCAATGCGCATTGCATCTTTTTCGGTGGTAATAATTACTTTCTTTTGGGTAAAAATACTTTCGAACTGTCGCTTGATTTTCAGATAATCACGCGTCGAATACTTATGATGATCCTTAAATTTCAACTGATACAGATGATTACACATTTTCTGAACGTGATCTTTGAGTGGGTACATATTTGCTATTCCGGCGAATAGTAGCACCGAACTTAAATTTTCGGGTGGCACATCGGCTTCCAAACCGGGCAAAGGTGTAATTGGCCCATATTTAATGGTGGAAAAATAAACCTTTTGATGTTCCCTGGGTTTGATGAGGCCGTTGATACGGCGAACAGTTATTGGTGAAAGGACATTGGGTGTTTTGGTAACTACAATCATATCGGCCCGCCTGGCGCCACTGCGAAATTCGCGCAGAGTGCCCATTGGAAAAGGATAATCGTCAGGGTAAAGATGATGAAAATCAGTGAGCAAAATTGATAAACCCGGCTTCAAGGGCCGGTGCTGAAAAGCATCATCCAACAATATTAATTCCGTTTTAGGAAAGTTTTCTTTAATTTTTTTGATCCCGTTTACCCTGTTGCGATCAACGAAAACGTTTAATCCGGGGAATTTTTTCTTGATCTGCAGGGGCTCATCACCAATTTCTTTTGCCGTAGAATTTTCATTTGCAATCCTAAAACCTCTGGTTTCACGCTTGTATCCCCGGCTTAAAACAGCTATTTTAAACTCTTTTGATAATAGTGAGATAAGGTACTCCACATGTGGGGTTTTGCCTGTACCTCCCATGCTCAGGTTTCCAACAGAAATTACCGGAAAACCAAAACGGGTAGATTTACAGAGGCCCCAGTCATAGCATTTATTTCTAACATAAACTATGATTCCATACAGCAAGGCAAATGGAAATAAAAGGAATTGTAAAAATCTCAACTGTGTACCCCCGGTTATTAAATATTCTTAAAACGCAAACTTCGGCTAAATTATTCAAAAACAGTAAAAAATCATAAGTTTTCAACTCATTTTTTGCTTTAGGTTTTTTGTTAAAAGGTTCACAAAATTGGTAAGTGGCCTTTTCGCCATCATTTCTACCAGTGGGTTCATTTCTGTTATAATTTCAAAGTACCCGCTATTTACCTGATCGCCAGTGAGCTTATAATGAAACAACAATGAAAAATCAACTTTCGATTGCTCAGATGATTCAAATTTGAATGAACCTTGTTGATCAGGCTTGCTGATTTTCATACCCAATTTTCCGAGGTTTTTAATGGAAAATGCACAGGCCTCTTTTTTTGCATTCCAATCCTCAACCTGTTCAGGCATAATGTCTTTAAAATTCTGTAAATCACTCATGAACCTGTTAATATCTGTAACATGCGCATTAAAATACAAATTATCAGCAGCAATATTTGTCATAATAAAATTAAATTATTTACCCCAACTTTCAGGATCCTCGCGCCACTTTTTCAGTTTCAGCAAATCTTCTTCCCTAATGTAATCATCCTCTACGGCCTGATTTAACAAATGTGCGTAATCCGAAAGTGAATAATAATTACATTTTGCATTTTTAAAACTTTCTTCGGCTACATTAAATCCATAACTAAATATTGCAATCAGCCCTTTTACAACGGCCCCCGCATCCCGCAGTGCTTCTACAGCACTCAGGCTGCTGCCGCCCGTAGAAATCAAATCCTCAATCACTATCACGCTCTGTCCTGACTCAATTACACCTTCAATCCGGTTTGATAGTCCATGATCTTTTTTTGATGACCTGACATAAACAAAGGGTAGTCCAAGATCCTGTGCAACCAGTGCGCCATGGGCAATTCCT
>CAYNDN010000125.1:2858-4376 GCA_964395075.1 uncultured Lentimicrobiaceae bacterium
CAGCGATGATTTGTACTATTTGTTGCCTGATGTAATTTCGTATCGAAGGATACGACAAGGTGATTCGATTATCGCAATAAATGGGCGATTTCCACCCTGAAGCCCACGTGAACGGGTTTTTAAGATCAAGTCTAATCGCTTTAACCTGAAGCAGGTTTTCGGCAATTTTCATTGCAGTTTCCTCTTTAACGATCATAGTTTAATTGTTTTGGTTTGGGGTATATGGTTATTTCAGACCTTGTATTTAAAGTTTACGCCGGCTAAATCCTCATTGGCTTTAATTATTTTTTGTTTCAGATTTTCTTTAAACGCAACAACACGTCCGGCGAGTTCATCATCAGCATTCGCCAATATTTGCGCTGCCAGAATTCCGGCATTCCGGGCACCATTTATTGCTACTGTTGCAACAGGAATTCCGGGAGGCATTTGAACTATGGCCAACAATGAATCCATGCCATCCAGCGAAGCTTTAATCGGAACACCAATAACAGGCAATGGCGTCATAGCGGCAATTACACCTGGTAAATGTGCAGCCATTCCTGCACCTGCAATAATAACTCCAATACCCCGCTCACGTGCTGATTTAGCAAATTCTTCTACTTTTTCCGGCGTACGGTGTGCAGATAATGCATTTATTTCGAATGGGATTTTCAATTCATCAAGCACCTTGGCTGCCCCCTCCATTACAGGCAAATCAGATGTGCTGCCCATAATAATACTTACTCTTGGATTCATTTGAAATCAGTTTAAAATGTGGTGGGCAAAATTAATACTTCTGTGAAATAATGGGGTTTACATTAAGGGTTATCTTTGCACAAATTTAAAGACCACGGGCATGCAAGAAATTACGCTTCACGACAAAACCTTCGAAATTTTCCTTTCGGGGCAAAAGATAAACGGAATAATCGATAAAATGGCTACAGAAATTGCCGCAGGTGTAAAAGATAAAAACCCGCTTTTTCTGGTAGTGTTAAATGGCGCATTTATGTTTGCTGCTGATTTACTGAAGCGATTCGATTTTAATTGCGAAATTTCGTTCGTAAAACTTTCATCTTATGTGGGCACAAAAACTACTTCTGTGGTAAGGGAAATCATTGGTTTGGATGAAGTACTGCATGGCCGCACAGTTGTTATTATCGAAGATATAATCGATACAGGCATTACCATGTCGAACACCATTCCGAAACTCAGGCAACTTGAAGCCGAGGATGTAAAACTGGCCACCCTGCTTTTTAAGCCTGATGCATTTCAGAAAGATTATAAAATTGACTATATCGGGCTTGAAATCCCGAATGATTTTATTGTGGGCTATGGCCTTGACTACGATGGCCTTGGCAGAAATTATCCTGACATTTATAAACTGAAAGCTTAACCCTTTACGGGATAGTTTTTCGATATTTTTAAAACCTTATGGGCAACGCCAATTTTGTTGATTATGTAAAGATCATGTGCCGCTCGGGAGCCGGGGGTGCCGGTTCTGCGCATTTTCACCGTTCGCGAATGAACCCAAAAGGCGGC
>CAYNDN010000125.1:4386-10337 GCA_964395075.1 uncultured Lentimicrobiaceae bacterium
GCGGCCCGGATGGTGGTGACGGAGGAAGGGGCGGCCACATCATCCTTCAGGGCAACGAACAGCTCTGGACGCTGCTCCACCTCAAATACACCAAACATGTAATTGCCGACCGGGGTGAAAATGGCGCAGGACAACTCAAAACCGGAGCCAGCGGGAAAGATGTGATTTTACAGGTACCCCTCGGTACTGTAGCACGTGATTTTGAAAGCGGCGAAGTGGAGTTTGAAATTACCAAACATGGTGAACAACGCGTTTTACTCTCCGGAGGCCGGGGAGGCAAGGGCAACGACCACTTTAAATCATCCACTCTACAGGCACCCAAATTTGCACAACCCGGAGAGGAAGGCCAGGAAAAATGGAAAATTCTGGAGCTCAAACTTCTGGCAGACGTTGGGCTTGTTGGGTTCCCCAATGCGGGTAAATCCACACTGCTTTCGGTTTTATCAGCGGCCAAACCACAAATTGCCGATTACCCTTTTACCACCCTCAGACCAAACCTGGGGATTGTTGGCTACCATGATCATAAGTCGTTCATCATGGCCGATATTCCGGGCATCATTGAGGGGGCTCATGAGGGAAAAGGCCTTGGCTTGAGGTTTCTGCGCCACATCGAACGAAATTCTATATTGCTGTTTATGGTTCCGGCCGACTCCGCCGACATCAAAAAAGAATACTACATCCTGCAAAGTGAACTTAAAAATTACAATCCTGAATTGCTCGACAAAACACACATCCTGGCTATTTCAAAATCAGATATGCTCGACGATGAATTGACCGGGGAAATTAAACGCGAATTGCCTGATGTTCCTTCCCTGTTTATTTCTTCAGTTGCCAATCAGGGACTGCAAAAGTTAAAAGATATGATCTGGAAAGAACTCAATAAAACCGGGAATAGCTAATCATTTTAAACCTTAACTCGCTGTTGTGATAAGTACACTGCATCAAATCGATACTGAAATATTTCTATTCTTAAACGGCTTGCACAATGCTTTTTTTGATTTTCTGATGTATTGGATTAGCGACAAACTGATATGGCTTCCAATGTATCTGGCCTTGCTGGTTTTGCTCATCAAAAAATACAAAAAAAAATCCTGGCTGATTGTTTTACTAATTGCTGCTACTATTTCTGCAAGCGATCAGATAACCGTTTTCATGAAAAACTATTTCGAAAGGCCCCGACCCTGCCATGACGAATCGCTAAATTTACTTGTTCACACAGTAAAGGATAGTTGTGGCGGACCTTACGGATTTGTGTCGTCTCATGCAGGCAATTCATTTGCATTGGCCACATTTCTTATCCCGTTTTTTAAACCGGTTTATAAACAATTTGCACTTTTTATTATTTTTTGGGCAATTTTAGTGTCATACTCACGCATTTATCTCGGAGTGCATTTTCCGGGTGACGTACTTGGCGGAGCCATCACAGGAGCTATCCTCGGTTTTTTATTTTCACGTATCTACTTTTTGGTATATTCCTACAAATAGAACAAATCAGAAAACCTATCGTTTATGCCATGTTGGCAGTAAAAAAGCCCCGCCTGAATATTTGGCAAGTTTTAATTAATTTTGCAATAAATTATTGAATAAAATTCATGGAAATTCAAACCATAAAACAAAGATTTGGTATCATAGGAAATAATCCTGAACTCAACCGGTCAATAGATATTGCCATGCAGGTAGCACCCACCGATCTCACAGTTTTGATAACCGGGGAAAGCGGAACAGGTAAAGAGGTGTTTCCAAAAATAATCCATCAACTTAGTGCACGAAAACATGGAACTTACATTGCCGTAAACTGTGGTGCAATCCCTGAAGGCACAATCGACTCAGAACTATTCGGCCACGAAAAAGGCTCTTTCACAGGTGCACATGAATCGCGAAAAGGCTATTTTGAGGTTTCCAACGGAGGAACAATCTTTCTCGACGAAGTAGCAGAGTTGCCGCTGTCAACGCAGGTAAGGCTGCTAAGGGTTCTCGAATCAGGTGAGTTTTTAAAAGTAGGCTCATCAAAAGTAATCAAAACTGATGTGCGTGTTATTGCAGCTACCAATGTTAATATTCCCGAGGCGATCGAAAAAGGGAAATTCAGGCAGGACCTGTATTATCGGCTCAGCACAGTCCCCATAAACATTCCACCACTTCGCCAGCGCAAGGAAGACATCCACTTACTTTTTAGGAAGTTTGCCACAGATTTTGGCGAAAAATACCGGATGCCCTCCTTACAGCTTACACCAGACGCTGCAGAACTACTAATGGACTACCGTTGGGATGGCAATGTTAGACAACTCAAAAACATCACCGAACAAATTTCGATCATCGAAAGAGAACGGACCATAACCGCAGAAACCCTGCTAAAATACCTCCCTGAAGCATACATCCCCAAGTTACCCGTTCTTTATGAAAAAGAAAAAGCCAATAAGGATCTTTCTGAAAGGGAAATCCTGTATAAAATTCTTTTTGATATGCGCAAAGATTTAACCGATCTGAAAAAGACGGTGGTGGAAATCATTCAAAAAGGAGACCTCAACGACTTGCAGGAGAGCAATCCGCAACTTGTAAGAAAATTATATCATGATATCAGCAATGGTCGCCGGCATGAGGATGCTGATCTTGAAATCCAAACAGATTTTGAACCATACCAGGAAGCCACAATCCAGGACCCTGAAGAAGAATCACTATCTATTGCACACAAGGAAGCCGACCTGATAAAAAAAGCACTGGAAAAACATAAAGGAAAACGAAAAGCGGCAGCCAATGATCTGGGTATTTCAGAACGCACACTCTACCGCAAAATAAAAGAGTACGATATCAGTTAGATAAGCAAAATGATTAAAACGGGGTTTTACATATTATCGGGATTAATTGCCATGACAATGGCAGCTTGCACCATGAGTTACAGTTTTACCGGCGCATCGATTCCACCAGAGGTTAAAACCATCCAAATCGATCAGTTCCCAAACAACGCTCCGCTGGTAAACCCAACGCTTAGCCAGGTACTTACGGATGCACTCCGCGACAAGTATCAATCGCAAACAAGCCTGACAATCGTTGCTAACGATGGCGACCTGCTGGTTGAAGGTGAAATAACAGATTACAATACCCGGCCTGCCGCCATCCAAAGTGATGACATAGCAGCACTCAACCGGCTTACAGTCTCTGTGAAGGTAACTTTTACCAACAAATTTGACGACTCTCAAAGTTTCACCAGTAAAACATTTTCGAGATATGAAGATTATGATAGTGCCACAGACCTTACTGCGGTTGCCGATCAATTGGTGCCGGTAATTGTTGAAGCAATAGTTGAAGATATCTTTAATCAAACGGTGGTGAACTGGTAGGCCGTTAATCTGTTAACTTAACGTTATTATTTAAAAAGAATAAACACAGGATTATCCTGATTTCTTAAAACCTGATTACATGGCACTTGTAAAACTTATAAACGGTATCGCTCCTGAAATTGGCAAAAACACCTTCCTTGCAGAAAATTCAACAATTGTTGGCGACGTTAAGATGGGCCACGATTGTAGTGTTTGGTTCAATGCTGTGGTGCGTGGAGATGTGCATTACATCCGCATTGGCAACCAGGTGAATATCCAGGATGGTGCGATCATCCACTGTACCTATAAAAAAGCCCCCGTTAATATTGGGAATAATGTATCAATAGCCCACAATGCAATTGTACATGGCTGTACGGTCCATGATAATGTACTCATTGGTATGGGAGCCATCATTATGGATCATGCCGTAATCGAGAGCAATTCAATTATAGCTGCAGGTGCGCTGATATCAAAAAATACCGTTGTTCGATCAGGATCAGTTTATGGCGGCGTACCTGCCAAAAAGATAAAAGATATTGACCAGGAATTGATTGAGGGTGAAATTCAGCGTATAGCTGAGAGTTATACCATGTATGCAGGATGGTATAAATAATCATCCTGTTTTCCCAATTCAGAATCAAGTTATTAAATAATTGTTAATTGACTATCAATTAGCAATAAATGGTTTGACTCTGTGGTTTTTTGATTGATTTTTGTGAAATACTAATGTATTAAAGAAAGGATTAATAATGAAGAAAATTCGATTAGGGCTTATGGGATTTGGTGAGATCAACCGCCACCTGTATCGCCTTTGCCTCGAGGATGACCTGGTAGAGGTAGTTGCAATAAGCGACATAGGCCGTCCCGAAATTTTGGTTTATCTGCTTAATGCAGAATCTAAACGTGCTAAAGATGATGTTGATGCAAAACTTGAAGGCCATTACCTGTACTCAAAAAATGGCAAAGCACGATTTGTAACAGGAACAACTCCAGCAGATGTTCCATGGGATGCCTTTGATGTGGATGTTGTTGTAGAAGGCACCGGTAAATACCGTTCAAGAGAAGAAATGTCGCAGCACTTAGAAGGGGGAGCCAAGCGTGTAATATTAACTTCACTTCCGGCCAATGAAATCGACCGCATCGTAATCAAAGGTGTGAACCACCAGCACATGAAAAAAGCTGACCGTTTGATTTCAGCAGGTTCATCAACCACAAATGCAACGGCCATTATGCTCAAAATATTAGATGAAGCTTTTGGCGTTGATTACTCGATGCTCACTACGGTTCACTCTTACACGGCCGATCAGCCATTGCGCGATACCGCCGGAACCGATTTCAGAAGAAGCCGCTCGGCTGCTGAAAATATCATCCCCAACGAAACGCCAACACCACGCTGGCTTCCTGAAATAATGCCTGAGTTTAAAAACAGAATTGAAGGTACTGCTTTAAATGTACCCATCCCTGCCGGATCGTTACTCGATCTTACCGTGGTATTGAAAAATGGTGATGTAACAATTAAAGACATTGATGCCGAAGTTGAGGCAGCTGCCAAAAAGATACCAGGTATTATGGAAGTTACAGAAGACCCTATTGTTTCGGTTGATGTTGTTGGAAACCGCCACTCAGTGATTTTCGACAAACAGGCAACCATGCGCTCTAAAGGCAAAATGCTTAAAGTACTTATTTGGTACCATAACACACTTGCAATGGCTTCAAGAATTAAAGACCTCATTGTGGAATATCAAAAACTTAACGAGGAAGGAGGTTCGAAATGAGAGTAGCAATTAACGGATTCGGACGAATTGGAAGATCGGTATTCAGAATTTTGAATGAACGTGATGATATCGATGTAGTAGCAATCAACGACCTTTTTGATAATAAAGTTTTGGCTTATCTGCTCAAATACGACACTGTAATGAGTGGTTTCGGCCAGTCGGTTTCAATCAAAGGAGATCACCTTGTTACCCCAAGAGAAAAGGTGAAGATGCTTACTATAAAAGACCCGGCGCAATATCCCTGGAAAGAACTGAAAGTGGATGTTGTTGTCGAATCAACTGGTGTTTTCCGTAGCAGAGAATCATTAATGCCTCACATTAATGCAGGAGCAAAGCGGGTAATCCTTACAGTTCCTGCTAAAGATGAAATTGATGCAACTGTAGTTGTGGGCGTGAATGATGAAGTGCTTAAGCCGGAACATCAGATCGTATCAAATGCCAGTTGTACTACCAACTGCCTTGCCCCAATGGCCAAGGTATTGAACGACGCCTTTGGCATTATTGAAGGTTTGATGACTACAACACATGCCTATACCAACGACCAGCGTCTTGCTGACGTACCTCACAAAGACTGGCGTCGTGGACGTGCTGCTGCTGAAAACATTATACCAACCACTACAGGTGCTGCACGTGCTGTAGGACAAGTTATTCCTGAATTAAACGGGAAACTTGACGGTATGGCCTCCCGAGTTCCGGTGCCGGATGGCTCAGTAGTTGACCTTTTTATTGAGGTTGAGAAAGAGGTTACGGTTGCTGATGTAAATGCAGCAGTCAGACTGGCAGCATCTACACCAAAAATGAAGCACATATTAAATTACAGTGAAGAGAAACTCGTATCAACTGACGTTGTAGGCAATTC
>CAYNDN010000126.1:0-10261 GCA_964395075.1 uncultured Lentimicrobiaceae bacterium
TCATGGAGTACTGCGCGAATCAGTTTCCTTCCGGTTTCTGGCGGCGCACCGAAACGGCCCAGTCGGGGTTGATCGGTACCCGAAAAGGGCATCATTGGATCATTGAAAATAATGTGATCAAAATCAATATGCCTGAGATGGCTTTTCTTAATTTCAGGCTCAAATTCCCATACATGGTCAGTACCATTAAAATCTGAAAAATAAAGAGATGCAGACTGAACCTTCGTGCATATTCAATATTTATAATCGGCAGTGCCAGGATAGTAATCATGGTCGAAAATATCAGTACCAAATTTCGATTTCCCCCGTTTATCCACAAATTGCGATTCATGAAGATGTAAAAACCAAGGCCTGCCAGGAACCAGGAAAAGGCATAATTGAGCACCTCCACCGGAGAAACGGGCATCATGTACATCCGCGGCGGGGCAACCACCTCATATAGGAAATGCAATTGCCGGGCAGCCCTGGATGCATCAAAAATTAAAACAATCAGAAATCCGGTAATCATTGTTGCTACAATGGGAAGGATGGCTTTTTGCCTGTAATAAACAATCAGACTCAAAATTAGAAAAAGCATGGCGATGCTAAAAACCCCAAAATGAGTGAGACCCGTTAAGCATAGAAAAACAATGGCATGAGCAAGGTGACGAAATTTTGCTCCACGAAAAAACAACAGCGTGAAATACACAAAAAACAGAAAAAGCGGAATGGCCATCGCATTTTTCTGGAGATCGGAAGTTAAGATTAGGGGCGAAAGAGACAAGGTGGCAAATGCCAGAATCACCATGTTGAAAAACCTGCTTAGCTTAATTTCAAAAACATGATTTTGGACTAAATACAACGGTATTACAATTAAAGGCAGCGAAAAGCTGTCGACTATTTTTAATGTAAGGATGATTAAATATTCCTGACTGGCACCCGAAAACAGGGATAAACATTTTACAATGGCTGTATTCAGGTAAAAATATAGCGGCATATCAGGAAATCCCAATGTTCCGGATTCCAAAACAGCGCGCACCTGCAGGGGATAGTATCCACCGTTGATTCCCGGAATCAGATCGAAAAAAAAATTAAAAACCAGCCTGAAGGCCACCAGTGCCAGTCCAAAAAAAACATAAATGATTTTTCGCTTCATGTGATTGGGTTTTGCCCGGATGGTTAAAACATATTTTCTCTGACACCTGAAATCTGTGCTTTATTCCGACCAAACAGCCAGTTCATTACCTGAAGGATCAAGAAATTGAAACCGCCGACCACCGGGAAAAGAAAATATCTCCTTTGAGATTTTGCCACCAGCTCCCAAAACTTTTCCACGTATCTCGTCCAGATTTTTATGATAGAGTACTACCAAAACACCATTTACAATATCATCATCGGTGTGCCCGAAACCTCCAAAAACACCACTTTCGGCAAACGAGGTATAGGTTGGGCCGTAATCCGTAAATTCCCATTTAAAGCAAGTGGAATAAAATTTTTTTATAGCCTCCAAATCCTTAGCCTTAAACTCAATGTAGGTGATGTGATTGTTTTGCATGCCGCATAATTTATTTAAGTTTGAACAAGAACTCTTAACTCTACAAACATAATCAATAGTGGCTTTGATTTAAATTAGTGTTGTTATAAGTCAAATGATTCGTGTATCAGGTTAGTACTCATAATTTACTATTTGCTTTTTATGTTAAGCATTCGGTAAGATGGCAAGCGGTATTCATCAAAAAAATTATCATCGAATTTATCGAATTATTTCACGCCAAAGATGTGAAAATTTTACTAAATTCCCTGCAGCATCACATTTCGAATGAACAAAGTTTGAATTAGAGATGAATAATTATCAGGGCCTTAATGGTCAATTTCCGGGACTATTCAAAAAAAACTCACGGCTACGTAGCAGCAACCGGAAGGTTTTTGCATAAGTATCATACATTTGCCGCCAAATTCAAAACTAAAAACTTATTAAGATGTTTAGGACACTAACAATAATTTGCGTGTTAAGCATAGCATTATCAGCCTGCAACACCCAAACGCAAAAAACCGAAGATAACATGAACCCGTTTCTAACTGATTACAACACACCATTTGGTGTACCTCCGTTTGATGAAATAGAGAACGAACATTTCCTGCCAGCCATTAAGGCCGCCATTGAGGAACAAAAATCTGAGATCAACAACATCATTAAAAGGCGCGATGCAGTAACCTTTGAAAACACCATTGCAGCGCTGGATGCCAGCGGCATGAAGCTACGGAATGTAACCAACGTATTTTATAATTTGCAGTCGGCCCACACCAGCAACGAACTGCAAAAGCTGGCCAAAGAAGCAGCACCATTACTTTCGGCACACCAGGATGATATTATGCTTAACAAACTTTTGTTTGATAAGGTAACAGCGGTTTACGAACAAAAAGATAATTTCAATCTGAGCCGGGAGCAGATGATGTTACTCGACAAAACATACAAACGCTTTTCAAGAAACGGAGCCGCCCTCAACGAGGAAGACAAAGCCAAAATGCGTAGGATCAATGAAGAATTATCCCTGCTGTCGCTACAATTCGACGAAAGCTTATTGGCCGAAACCAACGATTTTAAATTGTTTGTTACTGATGAAAATGAACTTTCCGGCCTGCCACAATCCATAAAAAATGCCGCCGCCGAGGCAGCAAAGGAAACCGGAAAAGAAGGGCAATGGCTTTTCACTTTGCACAAGCCAAGTTTGATCCCATTCCTCCAATATGCCGATAACCGCGACCTGCGCGAGAAATTGTTTAAAGGGTACATCAATCGTGGAAACAACAACAATGAGCGTGATAATAAAGAAATTGCCGCAAAAATGGCTGCATTGCGTGTTGAACGTGCGAACCTTCTGGGATACCCAACCCATGCCGACTATGTGCTTGAAGTGAATATGGCCGGAAAACCTGAAACCGTTTACAGTTTCCTGGATGAAATTCTTGAGCCGGCAAAGGCCATGGCAAAAAAGGAAGCTGCTGAACTGCAAAAGATGATTGATGCAGCAGGTGGAAATTTCAAACTGGAGCCCTGGGATTGGTGGTATTATGCTGAAAAGTTGAAGATGCAAAAGTACGATCTGGATGAGGAACAACTCCGCCCCTACTTTGAATTGGAAAATGTGCTGGCAGGCATGCTTGACGTATCAACCAAACTTTTTGGCATTCAATTTAAAGAGATGGAAAACATCCCTGAATACCACCCCGAAGTCAGAACTTATGAAGTTACCGAAACAAACGGCGACCACATTGGGATTTTGTATATGGATTTTTATCCGCGCGCTTCAAAAGGCGGTGGTGCATGGATGACAAGCTATCGCAAACAATACAGAGAGAATGGGAAAAATGTAGCACCGGTTATATCTATGGTAATGAACTTTTCGAAGCCAACAGGCAACAAACCTGCGCTGCTGAGTTTTGATGAAGTGTCCACAATGTTCCATGAATTTGGCCATGCCCTCCACGGACTGCTTTCTGATTGTAACTACATCACTTTATCAGGCACATCTGTGGCAAGGGATTTTGTTGAACTTCCATCACAAATCATGGAAAACTGGGCTGGCGAACCGGTAGTAATGAAAAGCTATGCCAGGCATTTTGAAACCGGAGTACCGATACCGGATGAACTGATCCTAAAAATCAAAAACGCCTCAAAATTCAATCAGGGCTTTGCCACCCTTGAATATTTGTCGGCCTGCTACCTCGACATGGATTGGCACACATTAACAGATGCAGAAAAACAGGAAACCCTTGCCTTCGAAAATACCTCGATGGAAAAAATTGGGATGATCCCTGAAATTGTGGTGCGCTATCGCTCTCCTTATTTTGCACACATTTTTGCAGGAGGATACTCTTCGGGATATTACAGCTACATCTGGGCCGAAATTCTTGATGCAGATGCTTTTGAAGCTTTTAAGGAAAACGGATTATTCGACCAGGCAACAGCGGAAGCGTTCAGGAAAAACATCCTTGAAAAAGGCGGCACCGAAGACCCCATGGAACTCTATAAAAAGTTTCGTGGCCGCGAACCCCACAAAGATGCCATGCTAAAGCGCAAAGGACTGATTTGATGTCAGATTTCTGATCGGGTTAATTTAACAGATAAAAAGAATCCCGTCCCCTTTTAAGGACGGGATTTTTCATTTAAAATAATTTAGAAATTTCGCAAAAGCATCTTTCAACTCATTTTCTACCATTTTTTGGCAGAAAATGAGTTGAAAAATACTAATCTAAAATCGCAGCACTGCTAACATCCATCTTCCGGTCAACTTTCTTAAACAATCCCTGAAGAACAGTTCCCGGGCCAACCTCCACAACAGTTTTGGCACCGTCGGCAATCATATTATTCATGATCTGTGTCCAGCGAACCGGAGCAGTAAGTTGAGCAATCAGATTGGATTTGATGATCTCCGGATCATACACAGGCTGGGCAGTAACGTTTTGATATACGGGGCATAAGCCTCTGCTGAATTTGGTTGACTCGATTGCTTTGGCCAGTTCAAGCCTGGCAGGTTCCATTAAAGGAGAGTGGAAAGCACCACATACTTTGAGGGGAAGAGCACGTTTTGCGCCGGCTTCTTTTAGTTTTTCACAGGCTGTGTCGATACCCGTTATGGAACCTGAAATTACCAGTTGGCCCGGACAGTTGTAATTGGCCGGAACAACCACATCTTCAATTTCTTTGAGGGTTTTTTCTACAATGGGATCTTCCAGCCCGATAATAGCAGCCATTGTTGAGGGCTCTACTTCACAAGCTTTTTGCATGGCCATGGCACGTTTCGAAACCAATTTCAATCCGTCTTCAAAGGTCAGGCATTTATTGGCTACAAGGGCTGAAAATTCGCCGAGGGAATGGCCGGCAACCATATCAGGCTTAAAGCTGTCCTTGAGCATTTTTGCCAGTATAACAGAATGCAGGAAAATGGCCGGCTGGGTAACTTTGGTTTGTTTCAGGTCGTCATCGGTGCCATCAAACATAAGGTCGGTAATCTTGAATCCCAGAATTTTGTTGGCACTTTTAAATAGTTCTTTGGCCGCAGAATACTTTTCGTACAAGTCATTGCCCATCCCTACAAACTGAGCACCCTGCCCGGGGAATACATACGCTTTCATAAGTTGTTTGTTTTATCTTCGGTTTCCTAAAAAACGCAGCAAAAATAGAAATAAATTAATGAAGTCGAGGTAAAGTGTGAGCGCACCCATGATGGTTAGCTTTCGGCCTGCCTCGCTGGCTCCCTCAACAGAGCTTCCAATTCTTTTTAATTTTTGAACATCATAAGCCGTGAGCCCCGTAAAAATCAGTACACCTAAAAAGCTGATTATATAATCCATGGTTGACGAACCTATAAACATGTTAACCACGCTTGCAATGATAATCCCGATAAGGCCCATCAACATAATAGATCCAAATTTTGTAAGGTCGGTTTTTGTGGTGTAACCCAGTATAGCCATGGTTCCAAACATTCCTGCGGTAATCACAAACGTTAAAGCGATGGAACCGAGTTCGTAAACCAGGAATATGAAACTCAGGCTCATGCCCATCAGGATAGAATAAATTACAAACAAAATCACCATTGCCGAGGATGAAAGTTTCTGATATCCAAAGCTCATAAGCAGCACAAAGCCAAATGGTGCAAACATAACTATCCAGCCGAGGGTGGTCATGCCGGTTTCGCTTACCAGAAGAGCCATCAGGGAGGCGTTGTCAGCAAAAATCCAGGAAGTGCCGGCAGTGGCCAGCAAACCCAGAAACATCCAGCCGAAAACATTGGTTAAAAATGTTTTGCTCAACGCAAGACTGTCCACCTGCCTGAAACTGCTTTCGTAGGCGTTTTGATTATTTCGAGGGAACATAATGTATTAATTATTAAAAGTTTACTTAAAAAAGTTTGCAAAGATATCTGATTTTTAAAAAAGGAAAAGGCAATTAAAGATTTAATGGATTATCAATTTTTTACCATGCTTAACGTTCTTCCAGTTAAAATATTTAATACACGACCTATGAAAAATTTGATTCCGGTAATTCTTTTGGTAATGATATTTGCTGTATCATGCAACAATGCAGAGATGGAACAGCTTAAACAGGAAAATGTTGAACTGAAAAAGGAACTCGATCAGCGTGAGGAAGATGTGAAAAACTTCATGCAGGTATTTAATGAAATTGAAGAAAACCTGGCGCAGGTCAGGATGAAGGAAAAACTGATCGTTAAAAATTCAGCTTCAAGCGAAAACGGCGACCGCGTAGCTTCAGTAAAAAGTGACATCCGGGCCATTGACGATCTGATGCAGAAAAACAGGGAAAACCTTAAGAACCTGAGTAATAAACTAAAGTCCTCGAAAGGTGCTAACTCGGAACTGCTTAGGATGATCGGCAACATGGAAACCATGATCAAGGATAAAGACCGGGAAATCATGGAATTGGTGGGCCAACTGGAGGATTTGAACTTTGAAGTGCAGGATCTCTACTCATCCATTTCCGACCTGAAACTTGAAAATCTGGAGCAAAGCCGTTTGATTGATCTCAAAGAAAAGGAATTGAATACCGCATGGTACATCATTGGCTCGAAGAAAGAACTAAAGGAAAAAGGTGTAATAGACAAGGAAGGCGGCATTCTTGGAATTGGTGCCGTAAAAACCCTGGATGCAGATGTTGACCTAAGCTTGTTTACCGAAATTGATATCCGTGAAAAAACCGTTTTCCCGGTTGATGGTAAAAAAGTTTCACTTGTTACAACACATCCAGCAGATGCTTACCTGATGCGAAAAGGAGAAGATGAAAAGCGCTATACCAGTTTTGAAATAACACGTGTTGAGGAGTTCTGGAAGAACTCAAAATATATGGTGCTGGTGGTGGATTAAGCTTTTAATGGAAATTAGGTTTTCAATTTGTTTGAAACATAAATTTTAGGATATTTGCTTTCAAATAATTCAAGAGACTAATGAAAGTTTGGACTGAAATAAAACTTGGAGATAGCAAAGAAGTCTTAAAAGATTTGGCTGATAATTCTGTTGACTTAATATTTACATCACCACCTTATGCTGACCAAAGAAAATCGACCTATGGTGGGATTCACCCTAGTAGTTATGTAGAGTGGTTTTTGCCAATTTCTCAAGAACTTTTTAGAGTATTAAAGGCATCTGGAACTTTTGTTTTAAATATAAAGGAAAAGGTAGTAAATGGTGAAAGAAGCACTTATGTGATGGAGTTGATAATTGAAATGCGCAAGCAGGGCTGGCTTTGGACCGAAGAGTTTATTTGGCATAAGAAGAATTCGTTTCCAGGTAAATGGCCAAATCGCTTTCGAGATTCATGGGAACGGTTATTACAGTTCAATAAAGATAAAAAATTCAATATGTATCAAGAAGCAGTTATGGTTCCCATGGGCGATTGGGCAAAAACCAGGCTGAAAAAACTAAGTAAAACGGATAAAATAAGAGATGAATCTAAAGTAGGTAGTGGGTTCGGGAAAAATATATCGAATTGGGTTGATAGGGAAATGGCATATCCAACAAATGTGCTACATCTCGCAACGGAATGTAACAATAAGAATCATAGTGCAGCCTTTCCAGAATCCTTACCTGCATGGTTTATTAAATTGTTTACAAAGCAACATGATACAGTTCTTGATCCATTTATGGGGTCAGGGACAACTAATTATGTTGCATAAAAAATGAATAGGAATTCAATTGGCATTGATATTTCACCTGAATACTATAAAATGGTAAAAGAAAAACCCATATCTTTTCAAAGCAAAGCATTTACTTACTGCAAATGAAATAGTACAAGTGATAGCTGATGCATACATATCATCAGGTGAAGAAACCATATTTGGGGATTGGTTAGAGGGTTTGGCTATTTTTATTAACCATAGCGTTTATGGTGGTTGGAAGTCTGGAATTTCAAATATTGATTTAGAGTTTGACAAGGATAATACCAGATATATAGTTAATATTAAATCTGGGCCAAATTGGGGAAATAGTAGTCAAGTTTCGAAAATGAAATCTGACTTTAAAACAGCTCAGAGAACATTAAGAACAAGCAATTCAAATTTAGTTGTAGTACCGGTAAATGGCTGTTGTTACGGTATCGAAAGAAAACCTGATAAAGGCGATTATTTTAAATTATGTGGGCAGGAATTTTGGGAATTTATTTCTGGAAATAAGAATTTATTTACTGATATTATTGAACCTCTTGGAAATAAATCCAAAGACAGGAATGATGATTTTATTAATTCATACTCAAAAATGATAAATAAATTTACTGCTGATTTTCTCAAAGATTTTTGCAAACCCAATGGGGAAATTGATTGGATAAAACTCGTTAAATTTAATTCAGGTATAAAGATTTAATTTAATAATACAAAAAAAGCCGTGAAGTATTTCACGGCTTTTTTTCTGAATATCATTTAGCTTTAGTGCAGCCTCGATCCGATCAAATGGATAAACTCTGCACGGGTTTTGTCACTTAAAAATGCACCGGTAAAATCAGAAGTTGTGGTTACAGAATTTTGTTTCTGGATACCGCGCATCGACATGCACATGTGTTGAGCCTCAATTACAACCGCAACGCCCATTGGATCAAGCGTATCCTGAATAGCATCTTTAATTTGTGTGGTGAGCCTTTCCTGAACCTGCAGACGGCGGGCAAAAGCGTCAACCACACGGGGAAGTTTGCTTAGGCCAACGATGCGTCCATTGGGAATGTAAGCCACGTGTGCCTTCCCAAAAAACGGGATCATGTGATGTTCGCACATCGAATACAACTCAATATCTTTTACCAGCACCATTTGGCGGTAATCTTCCTCAAACATGGCTGATTTCAGGATTTCTTTTGGGTCAAGATCATAACCGTGTGTGAGAAACTGCATGGCCTTGGCAACACGCTGTGGCGTTTTCAGCAGGCCTTCCCGCTCCGGATTTTCACCAATCAGTTTCAAAATTTCATAATAGTGATAGCCCAGCTTATCAATTGTTTCCTGATTATATAAATCCATTTTTTCGTATCCGTCCATCTCATTCTCACGGGCCATTTCAAGACGAAAATCCTTTTCTGTTTCTTTTGCTATTGTTTCCATGTTCTAAGTTTTCAAAATCTGTAGATAGCTTAATCCGGATTTTATTTCAATATTTCAAGCTAAACTTCCGTAGTTCCAAAAAATTAAACCCTGCAAAGTTAATAAATGTACTGAAATTAAATATTTTCAATGTTTGACAGTTGCAGGATTTGAGAAATCAATAAAGTCAAAACCCCTCACGGGGAGGGGATTTTGACAATAGAAAATCAAATGAAGGTTGTTATTTGATTACTTGTATTTTGCGTGTAACCACTGATTCGCCGGAATTCAGGCTCATTATATAGATACCTTCAGGGAGGTCACTTAAGTTAACACGCTCGCGGTGCGCAGTATTTCTGGATAAATTGCTGAGTTCCTTTGAGATCATGGTTGAACCAAGTATGTTCATTACCTCAAGGGTAACTCTGTCGTCTTGCTTTACGAGGAAATCAACATTAATTTCAGTCCTTGCAGGATTCGGGAAAATATTTAATGATGTGATATCAATGATGTCTTCAACACCACTTGTGTTAGTCAATTGAACCAGTTCTCCACCAGCTGCCAGGGCAACCCATAATCCAAATGCAGGACCATTGCTGTTGTTGGCAGGATTCAGGAAACCGCTGGCAACTACTGTGATTGCAGCGCCGTTGAGCTGGAGATCGTTGAGTGGGGCAGCAAATGTTGCAACTGCAGTCTCGCCTGTGGCATCACGAATCTGAAGACTATAGTTATCTGTTGGCAGCTCAAGATATCCGTCAAAATCCATGTACATCAGATCATCAACAATTTCTCCAGCACCAACACCTATTTCATAAATATCAACTGTAGGAGCATCGGTTGATCCGTGGTGTACCAGAATATCTGTATTGTTCATCATCGAAGCCATTTCACGACCCATTGCATAAACTGCAATATCAAAAGCTGGTGCCGGATCATATCCTGAAGCGTTTACTATACCATCAGCTACGAGAATATAAGTTTCATCAGCTGCGAGCGTGTAGTTCATCGACCAGATTGGATTTTCAGGACTTTGGCTATCAGGACCCTGAATAGCGATTGTAAATTCTTCACCGGCAGGAGCATCAACAAATGGTGACGCTGTGCGGAAGGCAAAGTTGTCAATTAATAAAGCATCGTTCAACCATACATCTACTACTTCAGCAGCGGCATCGGCAGAGTTGTGAATCACCTGTACACGTGCT
>CAYNDN010000127.1:0-6035 GCA_964395075.1 uncultured Lentimicrobiaceae bacterium
TTTCTGGATCATGCCATAATATTGATCTAATAAAAATCCTTGCGGATTTTAGGTACCAGTAGTGCAGGGTAGTTAGATTTTTTTTGCCTAAGCGCCTATTAATTGTAAATTTGGCAACTTTTCAGCAAACCCAAAATCCGAATTCATGGAAAAAATCAAACAGACCTTACGCGACAAACCTGCAGCACGTTGGACAATGATGCTGCTTGTAAGTTTTTTAATGGCGGCAAACTACTACTTTTATGATGCCTTATCACCATTGAAAAACCTTTTGCAGGAAAAATTAAACTTCAGTTCACAGGACTTCGGCATAGTAGCCGGTTTTTATGCCTTCCCCAATACTTTTCTGTTGATGGCAATCCTGGGAGGGATTATCCTGGATAAGTTAGGAATACGACCAACCGGATTATTATTTGCGGTTTTTATGCTGATTGGAGCAGTTGTTACCGCTTATGGAACTACTGACTATTACACCAATGGAGGGTTTGGCCATGGTTTTATGCAATCCTTTTTGCCGGATTATTCTCCTGAAATAAAAATGATGTCGCTGGGGATGTTGCTGTTCGGGCTGGGTGCTGAGACCAGTATTGTGGTTACCAGCAAGATACTTGTGAAGTGGTTTAAAGGGTATGAGATTGCCTTGGCTTTTGCCTTGAATCTCGGTGTAGCGCGTATTGGAACAGCCCTTGCATTTAATATTTCACCAAGGCTTGTGATGCCCGATTTCTGGACAGCCCCTATTTGGTTTGCTGTGATGTTGTTGCTGATAGGTTTTTTGTTTTTCCTGGTTTACATTGTGTATGATGTGAAGCTCGACAGGCAGGAAAAATCACAAAAAAGTTTGTTGGATAAAGAGGAGGAGTTCAGAATTGCTGATCTTGGCAAATTGTTCACCAACCGTTCTTTTTGGTTTATCACAGCATTGTGTGTTACCTTCTATGCAGCCGTTTTCCCGTTCCTGAAATTTGCACCGGATTTTTTCCATCATAAGTTTGGATTTTCCTCTGAGGCTGCCGGCGATATTGCTTCAATGTTGCCTTATGGTACAGTATTGTTCACACCACTTTTTGGATGGGTTGTTGATAAATATGGAAAAGGTGCTACCCTGATGATTTATGGCTCACTCATGTTAATTTTTGTTCACCTCATGTTCACCTTTACTACCTTCAATGTTTACATTTTGATGGTGCTGCTGGGGATTGCCTTTTCGCTGGTGCCTGCCGCCATGTGGCCTTCTGTGGCTAAAATTGTACCAGAGCATCGCATAGGAACTGCCTATGGAGCCATGTTTTCATTGCAAAATCTCGGTTTGTTTGCCGTGCCTATTCTTGCCGGTACTGTACTTGATATTACAAACCCCGGCGTTACTTCTGAGTTGATAAGCCAGGGAGCCAAACTGGAATACTCCCAAACCATTTTGATGTTTGCAGGCTTCGGCATTGCCGGGCTTATTTTTGCTTTCCTGTTGAAATGGGATGACAAAACTTCTGGTTACGGGCTTGAACTGCCGTCAAATGAAATGGTAGAACACGACGCTTAAAACACTCTACAAATGACAATTAAAAAAGGAACACTAAAAGACAGCACTGCAATAAGGTTTTCGATTTTACTGCTTATAGCATTTGTGCAAGCAGCCAATTATTATTTCTACGATGCCATCTCGCCCCTGAAACGTACACTGGAAACAGAGTTTGGCTTTAGCTCCTCCGATTTTGGGCTGTTCGTTTCGTTTTATTCTGTGCCGAACACCTTTTTGTTAATGGCCGTATTGGGGGGCGTGATACTGGATAAACTTGGGATCAGAAGAACCGGTTCGCTGTTTGTCGGGCTGATGGCCGTTGGTGGTTTCATAACTGCTTATGGCGCCAGCCATTACTATACTTCCGGCGGGCCAATGTATCAGTTTATGGGGTCGTTTTGGACTGACTATTCTCCCGAATTGAAAATGATGTTGCTTGGCAGGTTTTTCTATGGACTTGGCGCAGAAACGAGTATTGTGGTAATTAGCAAAACCATCGTAAAATGGTTTAAGGGCAAAGAACTGGCTTTGGCTTTCGGGTTGAAGATCGGTATTGCACGATTGGGATCTTTTGCCGCTTTTTACTTTTCTCCCATTATAAAAAATAATGCTTCGCACTGGACCATTGCTATATGGTTTGCTGCAATCCTCCTTGGGGTTGGCCTTCTGGCTTTTCTCTTTTATACGGTTTTTGATAAAAAACTTGATCGCCAAACAGGAGAAAGCGTAACATTGGTAAAGGAGGAGGATAAATTTAAGTGGGCTGATCTTTGGGCTTTGCTCACAAACCGGTCGTTCATTTATGTGTCGTTGCTGTGCGTAACTTTTTATTCGGCGGTATTTCCATTCCAGTCCTTCTCAGCCGATTTTCTCCTAAATAAATTTGATCTCGATGAAGAATCGAGTGGCAAAATAGCTTCCTATCTTAGTTTGGGAACTTTATTATTTACGCCATTTTTCGGATGGCTAGTGGACAAAGTAGGTAAGAGTGCCACTTTCATGGTGTTTGGTTCGCTGATGCTGGTGATCATTCACCTGATTTTTGGCCTTACTATGGTTAATCCGATCATACCAATGGTTTTGTTGGGAGTAACATTTTCGCTTGTTCCTGCCGCTATGTGGCCTTCGGTGGCTAAAATTGTGGATGAGAACCGGATAGGTACGGCTTATGGAGCCATGTTCTCCATTCAAAATCTGGGTTTATGGGCTTTCCCGTTGTTGATAGGTATTGTGCTCGATTCAACCAATTCTGAAATTACGGAAGCTGTAAAAGCCTCAGGTGAGTATGCCTACGATTATACCTGGGCCATTTTGATGCTTGCCGGCCTCGGTGTGGCAGGTTTGGTTTTTGCGTTTCTCCTCAAACGCGAAGACAAAGTTTCAGGTTATGGATTGGATTTACCCTCAAACGGGTAATGATGAAACAATCTTTTGCCAGAACTTTTTTTCTTGAATTGATCTTTGGATGGGGTCTGCAATTCTGCCTATCCTTGAGCAGTGTGTTTTCCTAACGGGTGATATTTTTCGATGGTTTCGCGTAGGAATTTCCGGTCGAGATGTGTGTAAATTTCAGTTGTGGTAATGGATTCATGACCAAGCATATCCTGCACAGCCCGCAAATCAGCACCGCCCTCAACAAGGTGAGTGGCAAACGAGTGGCGTAAAGTGTGCGGACTGATTTTTTTGTGAATTCCGGCACGCTCAGCCAGGTTTTTTACAATATAAAAAATCATCACCCGCGTCATGTGTCTTCCCCGCCTGTTGAGAAACACAAAATCTTCAGATTCTTTGTTGATATCCTGATGCATGCGAACATGATTTAAATATCTTTGAATTTGATTCATGGCCTGATTGCCAATAGGTACCCACCGTTCCTTATTTCCTTTTCCAGTTATTTTTATAAACCCAATGTCGAAATGCAGGTTCGAAATTTTCAGGTTGATGAGTTCGGAAACGCGCAACCCGCAGCCGTAAAGCGTTTCGATGATAGCACGGTTGCGTTCACCTTCGGGTTTCGAAAGGTCAATTGCTACGATCAGATTTTCAACTTCTTCCATACTTAGCGTGTCCGGAAGTTTACGGCCTGTTTTTGGAGCTTCCAGCAATTGGGTTGGGTCGTGGGGAATCATATCTTCGAGCAAAAGATAGCGGTAAAATGCTCTGATTCCCGAAATGATTCTGGCCTGGCTGTTGGCGCTCAAGCCCAGCTCGTTCACATACACAATAAAATCTTTCAGGTGTTGATAAGTAAGTTTTTCGGGCGGAGGTATTTTTTCCTGGCTAATTTCAAGAAACTGCCGTAGTTTTTCAATGTCATTTTGATAGGCCTGAATGGAATTATCAGACAGCGATTTTTCCAATTTCAAAAATGATCGAAATCCCTTGATATTTATTTCCCAGTTCATACTGATTAACTTTGATTTCGCAAAAAACTTGATGTAAAAGCAAACGGTTTAATACCCGTATTTACCTTTCCATTTGGATTTGAGCCATTTACGGGTGTCTTCTTCGCGGGCATTTCTTCCGGGTTCATAAAATTTGTGGCCTTTGAGTTTTTCGGGCAGGAATTCCAACTCTACGAAATTACCTTCGTATCCATGCGCATATTTGTAGTCTTTTCCGTACCCTATTTCCTTCATCAACTTGGTTGGTGCATTGCGAATGTGCAAGGGAACCGGCAGATCACCGGTTTTTTTTACTAAGGAAAGGGCTTCGTCAATAGCCATGTAGGTAGAATTACTTTTAGGGGAGGTAGCGAGGTAAACTGCCGCTTGCGACAGGATGATCCGGCCTTCGGGCCAGCCAATTTTATTGATGGCATCGAAGCAGGTATTGGCCAGCAGCAGCGCGTTTGGGTTGGCGTTACCGATATCTTCGGAAGCTAAAATTACCAACCTGCGGGCGATGAATTTGGGGTCCTCGCCACCTTCAATCATTCGGGCAAGCCAATAAACTGATGCATTTGGATCGCTGCCGCGGATAGACTTTATAAAAGCTGAAATGATATCATAATGCTGCTCTCCGGCTTTATCGTAGATAGCCATGTTTTGTTGGATGGTATCCAAAACCGATTTATTGGTAATCTTAATTTCGCTGTTTGCATGTTGTGATTTTACGGCCAGCTCGATGGCATTAAAGAGTTTGCGGGCATCACCTCCTGAAATTCTTAGAAGTGCTTCATCTTCCCTGATATCAATTTTTTTATGAATCGTGTCTTCAAAATGTGACACGGCAGAACTGATCATTTTTTGAAGATCAGATTTGCCCAGTGGTTTAAGAATGTAAACCTGGCATCTGGAAAGTAGCGGTGAAATCACCTCGAAGGAAGGGTTTTCAGTTGTAGCACCAATCAGAGTGATCACACCTGTTTCAACAGCGCCCAGAAGTGAATCCTGCTGTGACTTGCTAAACCTGTGGATTTCATCAATAAATAAAATGGCGTTGTATTCATCCCTGGCTTTTTGTATAACATTTCGCACATCTTTCACGCCAGAGTTAATTGCACTGAGTGTGTAAAATGGACGATTTAAAGTTTTGGAAATGATAAATGCGAGCGTTGTTTTACCTACTCCCGGAGGCCCCCAAAGGATCATTGACGGGATGTTTCCGGATTTGATGCTTTTAAAAAGAACCGCATTTTTTCCAAGCAAATGTTCCTGGCCAATGTATCCCTCCAAAGAATCGGGCCGTAATAGTTCAGCGAGTGGTGCTTGTTTTTCCATCTACAGATTTGATTATGGAAAGGCTTTTATAGGTTTCGGTCAGGGTACAAGTCATTCCACCATTCGGGTTGACCTTTGAGCCACTTGTCGAACCACGCAAAGATGGTATTCTGCCATTCAATACGTTTTTTATAATCTAGAATTTGATGGTTTTGGCCTTTAATTTCAATTAGCTCAACCGGCCTGCCCAGTAACTTTAAAGCCGTGTAAAGCTGGATGCTTTCACCAGGGGGAACATTGGTATCATCGGCTCCATGTAACATTAATAATGGTGTATTGATTTTATCAGCATTAAACAAGGCACTTTGTTCGATGTAAAGTTTTTTGTTGTTCCACGGGAAGCTGTTGGCCGAAGCAACTGAGCTGTAAAGGTATCCCCAGTATCCTTCACCCCAGTAGCTCGCAATCGAGCTGATACCTGCATGAGAGATGGCTGCTGAAAAAATATCTGTTCTGGTTTGAAGCAGCATGGTCATAAAGCCGCCATAAGAAGCACCAATACACCCAACTTTATCGGGATCAACATAATTATGATCTTCAAGAAAAAGCCTTGTGCCATCAATTATTTCATCAGCAACTGAAATGCCCCAGTTGTTTACATGTGCTGCACTGAAATCCTGCCCGTAACCTGTGGCTCCGCTTGGCTGAAGGTTGTAAACGATGTATCCGTGGGCAGCAAAAAGATTCTTGGGATACCTGCCTCCAAAGCTTCTGGAAGTTGGGCTGGTTCCACCAGGGTTTTTGCACCGCCATCAATTCCTGTTCTATCCACAATTCCATGCCTAACGGCAGGA
>CAYNDN010000127.1:6045-6950 GCA_964395075.1 uncultured Lentimicrobiaceae bacterium
ACTTCTTCTTTTTATCAAAATCCGGTGGATAATAAATCCGGCCTTCAATTTCAACACCGTTGCGATTGGTGAAATTCCAGTCTTTTGTTTCCCCAAAAATCACATTATTATAGGTGTCGGCTCTTGGATTAGCTATGGTTTTGATTTCGCGGGTGTTTAAATCCACAACATTGGCATAAATTGGCGTTGATATGCTGGATCCTATGCAAATAGCCATATTTGATTTCTTGGCCATAGAGATACTATTTACGACATCAAATCCGGTATTAATTTCTTCGAAATACCTGGTGTTTAAATCGTAACGATAGATTTTTTTGTAGGTACGATCGGAAGCGAGAAAGATTATTTGATTCGGATCATAATCACTCCAAATTGCCCTATTGATGGTCGGATTGAAGTTGAAAGTAATGGGACTTGGGTCGCCTGAAGCCAGATTGAAGATGTATGCCTGGGTATCATAGTCATTTGGAATGGCATCGTCATTGAGGTTTGTTCCGATTTCTCCAAACATGGCCGGGCTGCCGGTAACCAGTATGTGCTGACCATCAGGTGCATAATCACAGTTTCCTGAAAAACTCTTTTCCCAAATTGTGTCAACCTTATGGGTTACCAAATCCATTTCCATCAAATACTGCTTTGAATAGGGCCTTTCGGAGAAGTTTGGAATGCTTTGGCTAAAAAGTATTTTTTTACCGTCCGGGCGAATATCCATCAAATTTGTAGAAATATGGCCAGAAGTGAGTTGTCCGGTTACACCTGATTTTACATCAAGCTTATACAGGAAACTTCGGTTTCTCCACCATGGCCAGCGGTCAGGCATTCCTTCGTATCTCTTTAAATCACCATTTTTGTCATCAGGCTCTTCGCTGATAGAATAAATGATGAATTGTTCATCATCAGACCAG
>CAYNDN010000127.1:6960-10250 GCA_964395075.1 uncultured Lentimicrobiaceae bacterium
AGGATTTTTTTTAGAGTTGCATCTACAAAATTGTAAACCCATACTGAACTCCCCTGATCTTCCTCTGAAGTTTGGTAGGATATTGCACGGCTGTGAGGCAGCCATTTCATACCATTGAGGTTCGACTCCATAAAAACATGTACGAGGTTGCCAGATTGTAACTCCCTGATTTCAGTCCAGGTGGTGCGGTTACCTTTCGGTGGTTTGGTTTCATTGAACTTAAGCATCACCAATTGGCCATCCGGAGAAATTGAGGCCTCCTGAATAAATGTACCGTTTAGCAGGTGATCAATGGTCATAAATTCTTCAGGCGAAATGGATACGCTGATGTCTTCTGTTGAAAAAGTACTGTCAGCGGTTATTTCTGTTTTGATTTTCCAGTCGGTGTTATTTACTGAAGTTTTTAAAGTTTTGAGAATGAGCAGGTGTTTGCCTTTTTTTAGTTTCAATTTTGTTGAAATAGAGCCTGGGGCTTCATCATGCTGTTGCTCGGTATCCTTTGCCTTAATTTTTTTATTACCCAGATAAATTTCAACATATTGCGGGGAGGTAATTTCCAGGGTGGCCTCTGCCCATCGGCTGGTTTCGATATAGGCAGCAAGAAATGCGATCTGATTTACACCCTTCTCAGGATTTTTTTCCAGAAAAATGAAGCCATCTTTGGCTGTTTTTTCAGGTTTCCAGTTATGCACATCATCTATCCAGCTTTCGTGATTCCCCTTTTTGGGGTTTAATTTCTCAATGTCGATATAATCTGCGGCAAGTAAATCCGAATTTGAGAAATCATTGCCATTGAGGTTTTTGGTTTCATTGAACGCTGGTTTTTGCACCATGAAGTTTCCTAATTGCAAGTAGGTTTCGATGGTCAATGAAGCTTCATTATCCTGAGCTAAAGCAGGTTTTCCTAATCCAATAAGGAAAAGTAGTATTATGAAATTCAGGATGGTGAATTTTGTGGTTTGTTTTGTCATGCCCGGTTATTATTATTTGATAGCAGAGAATATTTTACCAGTTACTGCCATCATCATTTGTTTCTAATTGCATCATTTGTTGCTGAAGTAAATCATCAATAGAGATTTCAGTATAGTCTTCAGGGATTTCAAGTTCCTTTTTAGCAATTGCTCTTTCAATTATTTTGATTGCCTCAACAGTTTCATTGTTGGGATCAACAGATTTTAAAATCAACCCCTTTTCCATCAAATCCAGGTAGGCATCTGAAAATTCATAGAGGTTTTCATTATCAACATTCGGCATTATTTTCGACAATATTTCATGAACTTTTCTGCCATCATAATCATCGCTAAGGTCAAGATTTTTTGAAATCCAGACAGATTCTTTCAACTTATTTTCGATTAGAATTGAATATTTTTCAGCAGCATATCCTGCAATTTCATTGTTTTCATTTGTTTTGTTGATGCTAATTATTAAGGAATTTACTGTTTCGGGTTTAGGTAAACTGTAAATTTCAGACATTCCGCCAAGCATTTCGGCATACATTGCTCTTTGATCCTCAGGAACCTGTGCTATCATATCATTCAGTGCTTTTTTCATGGCGGAATTCATTTCAGCCCTGAATTCGTCTGGTTTTCCAGTCCAATAGCTGTTCGAACCCATTAAAATAAATGTCATTAAACCATTTTCAGTATCAATAATGAATTCAAATTCATTACTTGTGTATTTTACAATATTTTTTTCAATGAGCATAACCTCGTAAGTGATGGTGCCTTCCGGGTCATTAGTTCTGTAGGTAACTTCCCAGCCGGCAAATAGTCTGATGCTGGTGATAAAGATGAATAAAAAGAAAATTGATTTTTTCATAGTCAGAATCACAATTTTGTAATTAAAAATTTGATGAATACTTGTCGGATAAATATAATAAGACGCCAAAATTAAAAAATTTACCCACCTGCTTTTGTCAATCAAAAAAAAATATACTTTTGCACCTCAAAATTTAGAAGGACATTATGGCTAAGAATACCACAAGAGCAGAGGAAAACATACAGGCAGTTGAGGAAGCACTGAGTAAATCTGAACAATTTATTGAAGATAATCAGAAACCACTACTTATAGTTATTGGTGTACTGGTGATGATTATTTTAGCATACTTTGGTTTTCAGAGGTTTTACATTCAACCCACGGAGGTTAATGCTCAGGAGCAAATTTTTATGGCGGAGAAATATTTTGAGATGGATTCTCTCGATTTAGCTTTGTTTGGGGATGAAATTTATCCGGGGTTTCTTGATATTATGGATGATTACAAATGGACCAAGTCAGCGGGTTTGGCAAGGTATTATACCGGGATCATTTACATGAAAAAAGGTGATTTTGAAGAAGCCATAGATTATCTTAATGGATTTGATGGGAATGACGAACTTGTCCAGCCGATGGCTCTTGGGGCGCTTGGTGATTGTTACTTTGAACTGGGGGAAACAGACAAAGCTGTTGCTCATTATTTAAAAGCTGCTGGTTTTTCTAAAAATGATATTACATCTCCCGCTTTTCTTATGAAGGCGGCATGGGTAAATGAGTTGAATGGAAATTATAGTGAGGCTGTTGAGATTTATAATCGCATCAAAACTGAACATTCTAAAAGTCAGGAAGCCCGGGAAATTGATAAATTGATTGCCCATGCTGAGGGTATGATTAGATAATATTTTTAATAATTCAGTTAAAAACCTGTTCATTTTTGAGCAGGTTTTTTTTTGCAAGGAGGTATTATGAAATGTCGAAAATTAAGAATTGTGTTTTTGGGAACACCGGAGTTTGCAGTAGCTTCACTGTCTAAAATTATCGAAGCCGGATTTGAGGTTGTTGCAGTTGTTACTGCCCCTGATAAACCCTCTGGAAGAGGAAAAAAAATAACGAAATCGCCGGTAAAAGTATTTGCGGAATCAAATGGGTTAACAATTCTCCAGCCTGGTAATTTAAAGAATCCGGATTTTATTAATGAATTTCGTGCACTCAGGGCAAACCTTGGTTTAGTTGTCGCATTTAGAATGCTTCCTGAGGTGATTTGGTCTATGCCTGAAAACGGAACCATAAATTTGCATGCGTCGCTTTTACCGGATTACAGAGGTGCAGCTCCTATTCATCATGCAATCATAAATGGTGAAAAAATCACTGGAGTTACCACTTTTTTTCTCAAACATGAAATTGATACAGGGGATGTGATATTGCAAGAAAAGGTAAAGATAGGCGAGTACGAAACAGCTGGTGAGTTATATCAGAAGCTAATGGAACTTGGTGCTGGGTTGGTGGTGAGGACTTTAAAGCAAATAGAGATAAAAAAT
>CAYNDN010000128.1:0-10247 GCA_964395075.1 uncultured Lentimicrobiaceae bacterium
GGAACAGATGAGTCTATACGACGGATCTGCCCTCAGGCTCACGGTGGCCAGGTATTACACGCCAACAGGCCGCAGCATCCAAAAGCCCTACGACCATGGAACCAAAGATTATTACAAGGAGTTTCACGACCGATTTGTGAATGGCGAAGTATTGCACGCCGACAGTATTCATTTCGATGATTCCTTAAAATTCATCACACCAGGTGGAAAGGTGGTTTATGGTGGTGGCGGCATAATGCCGGATATTTTTGTGCCCATCCAAACCAGCGAACACATGGCCTGGTACAACCGGTTGATCAATCGTGGGCTGGTTTATGATTTTGCATTTGAATATACCGATTCGCATCGTGAGGAACTCAGCAAATTTGAAGATGTTGAGGCGTATGAAGCTGGTTTTGAAATTACAGATCAGATGTTTAATGGTTTCCTGGATTTTGCCGAAAGGCAGGGTGTTGAACGAGATAAGGAAAGTATTGATGAAATGCAGGGCGATGTCAGGGTGTTGCTTAAAGCATTGATTGCCAGAAATATTTTGGACAACGACGGTTTTTATCCCATCTACCATCAAATTGACGAAACATTTATTGAGGCAGTGAAAGAAATGAAAAAGCCACACAAGTTAAGGGTGGCTTTAAACAATTAATGATGATTTATCAATTTTCTTATTTCATGCTGATAGATTCAATCATCAATTCAAAATTGCCCTTTTGATAATCTGCAATCAGAAAGCCAATTTGTTTCATGTTTGCAAAATCAAAAGCCGGATAATTTTCAACAACTCTGCCGCGCCATACCGGGGTAAAATCATCTGCTGAAAAAACTATGTCCTGCCATTCACCGGCCTGGGTTGAAAATTTTGCACGGTATGAAACACCATCAAAGCCTTCGTTTGTTCTTATCCGGAACTGATATTCTTTACCATCACCTTTCACTCTGAGCACGATTTTTTGGTGTACCGAATAATCATTCCGGGGAACCATTGCTCTTACTGAGGCAAAACCTCCATTATTTTCCAGGGAAACATCTCCGGAAAAAACACCATGACCATCCTTATTGCTCTCCATTGAGCTTTCTGAAAGGCCGCCCATTACACCATCATTTACAATATACCATTCCAGATTTGTTTTGTCTGAAAAATCTGTAATGACTTTGCCTTCCTGATTGTCGTTGGATTGTAATAAAATAAACACGGCAACTATTGTTGATAGAATCGTTTTCATGAACATCTGTTTTTAAGTTTATTGATGTTTCAACAAAATTTATTGCCGGAAGTTTTGAAAAACCACTTGAGTTATAATTATGTGGTTGGCTGAAATGCCATTATCGGGGTTTTGGGTTTTAACTGAAGTTGTGAAAAATTACTATGACTCCATGCTTTTTGTAGCCTGATTTTGAATGATCGCATTTAAAATTTCTTGTATGTTTTCATTTTTTATGATTTGCATCCCGACCCTTTCTGTTGAAACCCCAGTTTTCAACTTATAGTCATACACCAGGTTGCCATCATTTAAAACCGATTCAAAGCATTTGAAATCAATGTCTTCACTTTGTTGCAATTTTTCTGTTACTTCCATAATGTGTGTGGAAATAAAGAAATAAGTACCTCTGATTTTTGACAAGGTTTTTACAATCATCAGTGTACCCTCGAAAGCATCTTTTACATTGGTTCCCCTGAAAAGTTCGTCAAGAATTACTACAACATTGCCATTGTTTTTAATAGCCAAAGCCATTTCCCGGATTCGGTTAACCTCAGCATAAAAATGGCTATATCCCTGTTTTAGGTTGTCAGCCAGATTGATGGTGGTAAATAGTCCGTTAAATATCGGAAGAGTGAGTTTTTTGGTCGGTACCGGAGCCCCGGTATGGGCTACCCAGGTTAATATGCCAATTGTTTTCATAAATGTAGTTTTCCCTGACATATTTGGCCCGGTGATAAAGCAGAGTGATTTTCCCTTCGAAAAATTGAAACTGTTGGCCACTGGTTCCGGCAAGAGGGGGTGGATACATTTTTCTATTTCAAAAACCGGAGCATGTTTTTCGGCATAGGCGGGTAAAGAAAAATTCTCTTCGCGGATTAAAGAGCTATAGGATTGAAGCACATCGATTTTATAAATAATTTCCAAAACAAAAAGCAATTTTGGTTTTTTTGTTTTCGACCTAAAGAATTGATCGAGGGCATTAATTTGTCTGGCTTTTAGTTTTCGTGATGTCGTTGGAATTTTTTTCAACAAATGAATCTTTGGGAATGACTCAAGATATTGATCAGCTTGATTAAAGGCAATTTGTAAAGATTCCGGAGGGGTTAATCCGTCAGCTGATTTTAAAAAATTCCTGAGTTCGGCCAATATTTTGATCAGAAATTGTATGCCTTCGCTAATGATGTAATAATCATTTTTTGCCTTAAGTTTATTTGCAATACTGTCGCGAAAAGCATCGATAATATTGTTCTTTAGCGGTAAATGCTTATTGTTAAGATAATATTCAACAAACTTGAATTGTTTTTGGTGAAGATTAAGTTTGGTTGTTAACTGCTGAAAAAAGCGGATTTCTGCTTTTCGGTTTTCCAGGATTGCATAATCGGAAATTGGATTCAATAATAATTTAAATAATTCTCGCTGCCCTCCCGGGGTTTTGGTTCTGTCATAAAATCTTAATAAATCCGATGTTTTTTGGTTTTGCTGGATGAGGCCAAGATCTGATAATGTTTGCCTGTCGCTGTTAAAAAGCATTGGAATTGATGTTGTTTTAGAATTTAGCCACAAGCTTCAGATTCAGCTGCCTTGGGGTAAGGTAATTCGGTACGGCATATTGGGAGCCTGAAACATCTGTAACCCAAATATAGGAAATGGTGTTGTTTACCTGCAGGAGGTTAAATACCTCTAAGCTTATCCACATACTTTCGATGCTGTTGAGTAAGTTGCCATCTTTAAAACTGGAGAACTGCCCAATCAACTGCTTTGAAAACCCAATGTCAACACGCCGATAAGTGGGCATCCTGAATGTTTGTTGGTATCTGGCTGATTTGGGTGGGCCAAAGGGCAGGCTGCTTCCAAAGTATAAGGCAAGGTGCATTTTATAGGTAGGATTCATAGGCAGATAATCCTGGAAAAACATGCTAAACCTGAATCGCTGGTCGGTGGGCCTGGGGATAAATCCGGGTTCTATTTTCACATTATTTGCTGCACCGGGATTGGGCTCAAGGCCTGAGCCTGTCATTTCGCCCTCTTCATTAAAATATTCATAGTAGAAATCACCGTAAATATCTTCCTCGGTTTTCATGATCGACATACTCGCCCAGGATTCAATGCCGGGCACAAACTCGCCATTAATTTTCATATCGATCCCAGTTGCATAGCCTTTGGCACGCTGGTTAGCATAATATCGGATACGCACATTATCCACCTCATAAGGAATCAGGTCATCCAGCATTTTGTAGTAAACTTCCGTTACAAACTTAAAAGGCCTGCCCCATATTGTCAGGTTCCAATCTAATCCGCCAACAAAATGTATGGATTTCTGAGCTTTCTGATTATCAACCAGATTACCCTGAAAATCACGTAATTCACGATAAAATGCCGGTTGGAAATACCATCCGGTCGAAAACCTGAACAACAAGTCGTGTCGCCAGTTGGGGTTGTATGAAAAAGAAGCCCGTGGGCTAAAAAGTACTTCTTCGCTGTAATCCCAGTATTGCGCACGAATTCCTGCTGTAATGGCAAACTCTCTTTTTTCGTTGGCCAGGTTCCAGGTGTTTTGCAAATATCCACTGTAGCGGTTGCTGTTAAGCTGCACATTCGATTTTGCGAAAAAGTACATATTCAAAGGAGTAACATCCGGGCTGGGTTGTCCGATCTGGTCGCCGGGCCGTGGTAGTGTAAACCCTGCCGAATCGATGAGTTCCCATTCATGCAATTCATCATCAATTTCTTCACGCTGGTATTTTACGCCCCAGGTTGTAAAACTGATTCCGGATTCATAAGAACCACGATGCTCGGCAGTTAGCACAGTGGCGTTTAAATAATTTCGCGCATGATTCAGGAAAGTCCCTACCCCATCGGTACTGGTTACTTCACCGAAATCGCTTTGCCCCAGGCCTGTCTCCACACGGCCAATCCAGTACTGGCCCTGGATATCGAAAGTTTCGCTTTCGTCGCTGTTGAATCCTGATGTGATGAAGCTCAACTTCAGCTCTTTTGATGGCTGATATGCAAGTTTTAGTGCGCCGAGGTAGGTGCGGTAATCATCCACTTCCTGGCCGTCAAAATAAATGGTCAGGCGTTTGGCTTCGCCAATGGTCCCGAAGTTGGTTTCGCGGGTTTCAGGAACGAGCTTGAATTTGTTATCCGCGATGTTTCCGAGGAAAGATAGCTCAAGGTTATCGGTTAATTTATATCGCAGCAAAGTTTGGATGTCGAAAAATTCTGGTTGGTAATCGCCTTTGGTTTCCAGCGCATTCAGGATGTACTGGTTGGTTTTGTAGCGAACCCCTACCAGATAGGAGAACCGCTGATTTTTTGTGGCTCCTTCCAGGTGTGCTGAGGCTCCCAGCAGGCTGGCAGATACAGAACCGGCAAATTCCTGCGGGCGTTTGTATTTAATATCCAGCACCGACGACATTTTATCTCCATATTTTGAATCGAAACCGCCGGCAGAAAACAGAATGGAGGCGGTGAGGTCAGAGTTCAGAAAACTCATTCCTTCCTGTTGTCCTGAGCGGATCAGGAAAGGGCGATAAATCTCGATGTCATTCACATAAACCAGGTTTTCGTCAAAGTTGCCGCCACGCACCGAATATTGCGAACTCAGCTCATTGTTAGAAGCTACGCCAGGCAGGGTTTTCACAAGGTCTTCAACAGTCCCGGTGATGGTAGGAATTGCTGTTAAGCCTTTGGGATTAATACGTTGCAGGTTTGTATTTCTAATGGCTTTGTCTTCAATAATTACATCCGGAAGCATTTCGGACGATTCTTTTAAAACAGGGCTGATGTCTTTTTCTTCATCAGGTTTTAGTATGATTTCATATTCCTGGCTTTCAAAACCTACAAACGAAAAAACAACTTTGATTGGTTTTCCTGACGGGACTTCGAGAATGTATTCACCTTTTTTCCCGGATACTGCTCCGCCCGGTTCGCCCATCAAGGCAATATTCACATGTTGCAGCGGGCGTGAACGTTCATCGGTGATTTTTCCCGAGATGGTTGCCTTGCTTTCAGATTGTGCTGTGGCTAAGCCCGATAAAAAAATCAGGAGAAAAAAAATAAAATGGGGTTTATAGTTCATGTAAATGCTTGATTTCCGGTTGATTTATCAATCTTAATTTTATGCCTCCCGACAAATTCTGGATTGGCAGAAAATGAGTTGAAAGATACTAATACTTTTCATCTTGATCCCGCTTGAATTTACCTTCTTTCCAGGCCTTGATAAACTGAGCCCAGGCAAAAGGATTTAGTAAACTGATGGGTTGAGTTTGACCGGCATAATATAATTTGCTGGTTTGCTGGTCGATATAGTTTTGGTAATTCATGCTGCCATCCATTTTCATGTTAAAAGCACGTTCTTTCATCTCAGCTTTGGCCAGATTTTTCCGGGCAATTTCCAGATCATCGTCAGGGATGTCGATTGTAAGAAATGCTTTTTTAAAATCTTCTTCTGTAGGCCAGGGGTAAATCACTGTAGGTGCCAGTAGAATGGTGTCGGTATCCATCACGTGGATGAGCGAATACCTGTTTTTGGTAATGGTGTCGGGGATGATAAATTCGCTGTTTTTGTAGCCAATGGCCGAAAACTGGATGGTATCTTTTTTTAGTGCTACAAACGAAAAGTATCCGTAATAATCGCTTATGGTGCCTCTTCTGGTTCCTTTTATCATGATGTTTGTGAAAGACACAGGATCGAGATTTTCGGCATTTACTGCAACCCCCGAAAATTGGATCACCTCAGGGTCAATAACATTGGTTTCCTGGGCTCTAACCAAAAAAGCCCCTGATAAAATTAAAATGGTTATTAGCGTAAATATCCGCATTCAATTGTATGTAACCTTAGTTAAGAGCTAAAAAACGGAACCCCGGAGTATTTATTTTTTGGTTTATCACTTAGATGACAGATAAAAAAAATGCTGTTACGAATCGGTTCGCAACAGCATTGATATTTTCGATCTTACCCGAACTAAACAGTACAGGTGCCTTTTTCCCTATATTTCTTTAAAACCGGATAGATTCCGTTTTTATTAATTGTTCTTAAAACCGAAGTGGTAACGTTGATGGTAACCCAGCGATTTTCTTCAGGGATGAAAAATTTCTTCTTTTGCAGGTTTGGATAAAACCTTCTTTTGGATCTTCTGTTTGAGTGAGAAACTTTGTTTCCTACCATCATTCTTTTGCCGGTTATATCACATTTACGAGCCATTGCTATCTGTTTTTCAGTTACTTTTCAAAAAATGGAGTGCAAAGAACGTATTAATTTTTCATTTAGCAAAACATAATTTTAAATTTTTAATTGATGGTTTGCCTCATATCTATCGAATCCAAATTATTCACAGCCAATTGTTGATGAAAAAAACCAACAGGATATCGGTGTGTATGTTACAATATTACTTTTGTGCATTGAAATCCTGAATCCAATGCTAAAGATAAAAATCACGAGTGCAAAATATTTTTTACTCCTGGCAGTAGCTTTTTTGTTGGTATCCCCGTTGGTGGCACAAACCTACAAGGAAGCAGAGCCCAGGAAAGGTGAAGGTATTTTCTCCCTGCTTCGCAGATACAACCTGGCACCCACAGATTATTTTGAAGCATTTATTGATTTGAACAAAAACCGTTTAGGAGACGACCTGCAATTACAAACCGGAAAAAAATACCTGCTGCCTGTAGATGTTTCAACAGCTTCGGGCACAGATAACCAATTTGGTGTTTTCCCGATTTTTGGGAAGGATTACGAAAAGGTAGAATTTAAAGATGACAAATTGCAGGGAGCGATATTTTATATTGTTGCCGGGCATGGTGGCCCTGATCCGGGTGCAGTAGGAAAAAAATCAGGGCATACACTTTGTGAGGATGAGTATGCATACGATATTGGTTTGCGTTTAGCGCGAAACCTGCTGGAACACAATGCAACAGTTTACGTGATTACACGCGATCCAAATGATGGCATCAGGGATGATCGTTACCTGAAGTGCGATAAGGATGAATATTGCTGGGGTGATTTAAAAATCCCACTTAACCAAACCCGTAGACTACGGCAGCGTGCCAATGCGATCAATAAAGTGAGTAAAAAATATACAGGAAGGTATGAGCGGACCGTTGAACTACACGTTGATTCCCGATACCAGAATCAGAAGGTGGATATTTTCTTTTATCATTATCCCGGCAGCAAAAAAGGGAAAGCACTAAATCAAACCCTCCTGAAAACCATTAAGCAAAAATACGACGAGCATCAACCCAACAGAGGCTACAAAGGATACATCACCGGGCGAAATCTTTATATGCTCAGGCATGCCAACCCGGTTTCTACATACATTGAGTTGGGTAACATCCAAAATACCCAGGACCAGAAAAGGCTTTTGGTGGTGGATAACCGCCAGGCCATTGCCAACTGGCTAACACTGGGGTTGATTAAAGACTATGAGAATTCCAAAAAATAGTCACTAATGCGAGATGAGTTTAGTGGTTGGTTGAATTTGAAGTAGCTCCATTCGCAGCATATTTAAAGCGGCAAGTGCTGATTTTCGGATGTTCCTTCCGCGATGTTCCCCAAATAGAAACTTTTTGGAAACCACCTTTTCCGGCGTAGCCATGGCAATCCAAACAGTGCCTACCGGTTTCTCATCAGTTCCTCCGTCAGGCCCGGCAATTCCCGAAACTGAAAGCGCATAATCAGTTCCGAATTTTTTATAAGCACCCAATGCCATTTGTTCCACAACCTGTTTACTCACCGCGCCGTGCATTTCAACATCTTCGGGGCTCACATCAAGTTCGTTAATTTTTACCTCGTTGCTGTAAGAAATGGTTGAACCCACAAAATAATCGGAGCTGCCCGGGATACTGGTGATAAGATGAGCAATATAGCCGCCTGTGCAACTCTCTGCTGTAGAAAGGGTTTTTTGATTATCCCGGAGCATTTTCCCAACCACCATTTCCATGGTATCATCGTTGTATCCGAAGATCAGGTCGGGGATCAGTTTTTTCAGTTCCGAAACCTGTTGATTCAACACCATGCCCAATGCCCCTTTATCAGAACCTATAGCAGTAAGTCTCAACCTAACAATACCGGGCTGCGGCAGGTAGGCGAGTTTGATATTTTGTGGCAGGTTGTTTTCCCAGGGTTCGATGATCTGTGCCAGCATCGATTCGCCAACACCCTGCGTTAGCACTGTAATATGTTCGATGAACGTGGAGTTGACTTTTTTCGCCACCCTTGGTAAAACCTCATTGGTGATCAGTGGTTTCATTTCGAAAGGAACGCCCGGCATCGAAACATAGATCACCCCCTCTTTTTCGAACCATAAGCCGGGGGCAGTTCCATTGGGGTTCGCAAGTGGCGTGCAATTGGCCGGAACTTCTGCCTGCTGGCGGTTTAATTCGGTAACGGTAAACCCACGCGCCCTGAAAAGTTTTTCCACATTGTTAAAGGAAGGTTGGTGAAAAACCAACTCCGTATCAAAGTATTCACACAGGGTGTGTTTGGTGATGTCGTCCCTGGTTGGCCCCAGTCCGCCGGTCATCAATATCAGGCCGGCTCTTTTTGAAGCATCTTCCAGCGTTTTCAGGATATGCTCCCGGTCGTCCGAAATACTGGTAATCTGGGCAACGCGAATACCCACAAGATTGAGTTGTTCGGCAATCCAGGCGGAGTTGGTATCAATCACCTGCCCAATCAGTAATTCGTCGCCAATGGTTATGATTTCTGCATTCATGTTAAAAGGTTAACTTTGCTCTTTTTTTTTGCAAATGTAGAAATTGGTGATGACTAAAGTTTTGTTTCGTTGATTAAAAATAAAATGAAGGAATCCAATTTTTACCGGCGAACATTAATTATTGCTTATGAAACCGATTAGAGAATCAGAATTGATCATCAACCCGGAAGGGAGTATTTATCATTTAAACCTTAAACCCGAAGAGGTGGCCGAAAATATTATTCTTGTGGGCGATCCGGGCAGGGTAGAAAAGATTTCAAGGTATTTCGATAATGTTGAGCACAAGAGCCGTAACCGCGAAATGGTGGCACATGTGGGCTATCTGAACAAAAAGCATATCATGGTAATGTCCACCGGAATGGGGACTGACAACATCGACATCGTGCTGAATGAACTGGATGCTTTGGTGAATATTGATTTTGAGTCCCGCACCATCAAAGAAAAACACACCTCTTTAAACATTGTGAGGTTGGGAACTTCAGGGGCAATCCAACCGGACATCCCCATTGATTCTTTTGCTGTTTCAACGCATGGGCTTGGGCTGGATGGTTTGTTGAAGTTCTACGACAGCCAGGCCATTACGGATGATGAAATTTCTGAGTCATTCATCCGGCAGGTTGGATGGCACCAGGATTTACCATACCCGTATTTTGTAAAAGGATCAGATGATTTGTTTTCGAAATTTTCTCAGGATTTTGTTGCCGGAATTACTGCCACGGCTCCGGGTTTTTACGGGCCGCAGGGCCGGGTGATCCGCCTTCCGCTAAACCATCCCGACCTGATGGATAAGATGCAGCATTTCAGGATGGGTGATCAGCGGATCATCAATTTCGAGATGGAAACTTCAGCACTGTATGGGCTGAGCAGATTGCTTGGCCATAATGCGCTTACTGTATGTGCAGTTATTGCCAACAGGGCCTTGCAAACCTATTCCAAAGATCATCACAAGGTAATTGAAGATTTGATTGAGGTTGTTTTGGAAAGGTTGGCTTCCAATTAATTGGTTATACTTCATATGTTACTTTTTCACTAATTTTGAAGTGTTTTTTAACAGATAAACTTATCTATTTTATACTGAGATGCGAATTAAGAAACTTTACCTAAAAAATATCGGCCCTTTCAATGAGGCAACATTGGATTTTAATCCCAATACAAACATTGCTTCTCAAATTCCCCGTCCAGAATGGAAAACAAGAATAAGTGATGAACCCAAAGTAACAATAATAACAGGTGAAAACGGAACCGGTAAAACAATTATTCTGGATGCGATCAGAGGGATACTTTTAGAAACTTACAACTAATATTCTGCCAAATTATGGCAGAATATTAGTTGTAA
>CAYNDN010000129.1:0-5264 GCA_964395075.1 uncultured Lentimicrobiaceae bacterium
TGATAAAATAAGATTTTTCAGGATTTTTTTAATGAGGCATTTAATATCTCAAAACCCACGCCCTAAAAGACGTGGTAACATTATTTTATATTTTGTGAATTAATCAAGTACAATGACCCTGTTAAAAAAATGTAAATATCCTTATTTGGACAGGTTAAAAATAAAGGGGGCTTAAAATTTTGACATTTTTTTTAGAATTTTGCACAAATTTTAGAAATACTTAACATAAGTAACTGAAAATCTATAACTTAATCAACATTATGGAAAATATAGTTTATTACTTACCGCTGGCCGGGGTCGCCGGCATTTTATTTATGATATGGAAATCAGCCTGGGTTTCAAAACAGGATGCCGGAACCGGAAAAATGGCCAATATCGCCAAATATATTTCTGATGGTGCTATGGCCTTCCTTAAAGCTGAGTACAAAATTCTTGGTGTATTTGTTATTGCGGTTGGGGCATTGCTGTTTTTTAAAGGTGAAAACGAAGCAGGATCCAACGGATTTGTTTTGCTGTCGTTTATTGTTGGTGCTGTATTTTCCGGTTTAGCCGGGTTTTTCGGAATGCGCATTGCCACCAAAGCCAATGTTCGTACAACCAATGCTGCACGCAGCTCGCTGAACAAAGCCCTTGAAGTTGCCTTTAACGGTGGCTCTGTGATGGGTATCGGTGTGGTAACTCTCGGGCTTCTTGGACTGGCATTGTTGTTTTTGTTATTCAATTATGTATTGGGTGTTGATTGGGGAATAGACACAGTGATCAATGTGATTTCATCCTTTTCACTCGGAGCTTCATCCATCGCACTTTTTGCACGTGTTGGTGGTGGTATTTACACCAAAGCTGCTGATGTGGGAGCCGACCTTGTGGGTAAAGTTGAGGCAGGTATTCCTGAAGACCATCCGCTGAACCCTGCTACAATTGCCGACAACGTTGGCGATAACGTAGGTGATGTAGCAGGAATGGGTGCCGACCTGTTTGAATCTTTCGTTGGTTCTATAATTGCTGCCATGGTTTTGGGGGCTGTATTTGTAGGTTTAAGCGAGTTTGAAAATGGTTTCACTTTAGGCCCGGTAATCCTTCCAATGACCCTGGGCGCTTTCGGGATTTTAACTTCTATATTTGGTACATTCTTCGTTCGGGTTAAAGAAAATGGGAACCCTCAGGCTGCCTTAAACAGGGGCGAATTCTGGTCGGGCATAGTTATGTTTGTTGGTTCTTTCTTCATCATCAGGGCTTTCCTTCCCGAATCATGGTCAGTAACTGCAGCTGATGGAAGTGTAACAGAGTATACTTCTTTGGGCGTTTTTTACGCCACTATCGTAGGGTTGGCCATTGGCCTTGCCATCGGAAAAATCACAGAATATTACACAGCCACAGGTAAAAGGCCTGTAAAAAATATTGTTTCTCAATCAAGAACCGGGGCAGCTACAAATATTATTGCAGGCCTTGAACTGGGGATGAAATCAACAGCTGTTCCTGTTATCGGATTGGCAGGTGCCATCATCACCTCCTATTATTTTGCTGGTTTATATGGTATTGCCATTGCCGCCGTGGCCATGCTTGCCAACACCGGTATCCAGCTTGCTGTGGATGCCTATGGCCCAATTGCTGACAATGCCGGTGGTATTGCTGAAATGACAGAACTCCCCAAAGAGGTTCGTCAGCGTACCGATAAACTGGATGCCGTTGGAAATACCACCGCCGCCATTGGCAAAGGATTTGCCATTGCTTCGGCCACCTTAACTGCTCTGGCGCTTTTTTCAGCGTTTATGACACAGGCCGGAATTACAACCATTGATATTTCGCAACCTAGAATTATGGCTGGATTGCTTGTGGGGGGGATGTTACCTTACCTGTTTTCATCCATGGCGATGGGAGCTGTGGGCCGTGCCGCTAACTCCATGATTGAGGAGGTTCGCAGGCAGTTCAACAGCATCCCTGAGCTGAAGGCCGCACTTGGCGTGATGCGGAAGTATGATGCGGATATTTCAAAAGCTACAGAAGAAGACAGAAAAATTTTTGATGAAGCAGAAGGCAAAGCTGAGTATGAAAAGTGTGTTGAGATTTCAACTAAATCTTCATTGAAAGAGATGGTTCTTCCAGGATTGCTTGCTATTGTTGCACCTGCTGCGGTTGGATTTTTAGGTGGCGCTGAAATGCTTGGCGGATTGCTTGCAGGCGTTACAGCTTCTGGAGTTTTGTTGGCTATTTATCAAAGTAATGCCGGTGGTGCATGGGATAACGCCAAGAAAATGATTGAAGAAGGTGTTAGCATGGACGATGTTCATCACGGCAAAGGTGGTGATTCGCACAAAGCTACCGTTGTTGGTGATACTGTTGGTGATCCCTTCAAAGATACCTCCGGCCCGTCGCTGAATATTTTGCTTAAGTTGATGTCGGTGGTTGCGCTGGTAATTGCCCCAAGTATCGCCGTTGATAATATCGATTTCAAAGCATCCATCGATCAGCCTCAGGAAAAAGTGATCATCCTGGAAGAAGCAACACAAGAGGTTTTTATCAATTCTGATGATGAAGGTGAAAAGAATTGTTTTGTTGTCCCTTTCACAGAAGTTGAAGCAGTATATCAAAATACAACAGAGGTTAATGATTTACCAACTCCTCACGAGATTACGAGTTAGTTACTCAACCAGATAATATTTTTCAAAAAAGCCATGCTCGTTTCGGGTTTGGGTTTTTTTTGTGGTGTGCTTGTAAATATTGCAAATAGTTCGATATTTGTCTTATCAAACCGATCAAGCCAAAACAGTGAATGATGAAAAAAAATAATGGAGCCCAAACGGGTAACGTCTTTTTAGGGGAGCTATGGACGAATAAAACAGGCCTGTTCTCATTGTTTCTATTATTGATAGTTCTTCCTTTGGTTTATTCCGAAAAAACCGTTGACCCTGTTATCTTTCCAAGGCTTTTGTTCCTGAGTGTTTTTCTGTTGATTATCATTTTAATCCACTATAAAACCAGTATGCTATTTCATTGATGTTGATGTTGCCATTCACCGGTTACGGCATTTATCGCTACTCCGGGGCCGGACGCTATTTTTCAATCTTTACCACAACAGCAATACTATTAATGATATTGTTTCTAAGAACACGGTCTGTTTGGGTTGGGACAGGTTTTGGGGTGATGGTTTTCTTTATCGGAATTATGGCCTATCACAAAAAACTGCAAATCAAAAAAAGTCTTTTGAAAAAGATTATGCTCTCATTTTCAGCATTAGCAATATTGGGTTTGGTTTATATTTTCGCAGGCAGGGGGGGTGATTATTCAATTCCAACATTGGTAAAAAGTATTTCTGATCCATATTCTGCAACCAATATCAACCGGGTGAAAATCTGGGAAGTTACAGGCGAAATGATCACAGACAATCCAGTGCTTGGGGTAGGGGCAGGCAATTGGAAACTGAATGCCGGAAATTATTTTAGCAAAACTCATTTTGATAAATCGCTACTCAACTGGCTAAGGCCACACAACGATTATTTATGGGTTTGGTCAGTAAAAGGGATATTTGGCCTGATTGCATTTTTGGGGATATTTGTGATAAGTTTGATTTATGTTTTCAGGATTATTCATGATTTAGATGATCCTGATGAGAAATTCCTTACTTTGTTTATTATAGCAGGGATTCTGGCCTATATATTTATTTCAATTTTTACTTTTCCGCTTGAGCGGATCAATCATCAAATTTACGTCTGCCTTTATTTAGCTGTGATTTCAGTTTTGTCAGCAAGGGCTTTTCCCTCAGTACAAAAACAAATCAATTCCAGATTCAATTTTTTTTCAGGCATACCAATTTTGGTTTTTGCATTCATATACAGTTATAGTATTTATGATGCTGAAAAAAAGGTGATGCAATGTCGGGCCATGCAGTTTTCAAAGCAATGGATACCCATGTACAACGAGGCTTTGAAAATACCGAACACATTCAGGAGTTTGGATTCTGATGGAACACCAATTAGCTGGTATGCGGGTCTTTCAGCTGATAACTCCGGAAACACAAAGCAGGCCATTACGGCATACAAACAAGCTGTAAAGCAACATCCCGGCCATGTTAAATCCCATAACAATCTTGGGGTGAGCTACATAAAAACGAAGCAATATAAGGAAGCCATTCCTGTTCTGGAGCAGGCTACTTTTATCCTGCCAAATTATCTTGAGGCAAAAATTAACCTGGCTTCCGCATATTTCCGTTATGGTAATTTTTCAGCTTGTTTGCGTGTGCTGTCCTCCATTCCGGATTATCAGATGACCGACAGAATAAATGGTTTTAAAGAAAGTGTGATGATAAACCCAAAGCTTGTTCCAGCCAAGTTTTTTGATCTTGAATCGCCGGATTATTCAGGAAACCCGGTTGACAAATATGAGTTTTATATTCGCCGTGATCCCGATTGGCTTGAAGCCGTGAAGCAAAAGGCAGCTGATCAGAATTTTGATATAGATGATTTCATAATTGCAGATGCCCATTTTATTGCTTTTGAAAAGGAACCTGAAATGTATCTACTTTGGAATGGCCTTGAATTTTACAAAAAGACGATCACAAACGACCAGGACTGGCTTTCCCATGTGCAGGCCCAGGCAAGGAAGAAGAACAATGAATTACAAGAAGAATTGGAAGCGCATGCACGAACTCAGTTTGCAGCTGACAATCCCACAGCCTATGTAATGTTTGTTGAAATAGAAAAGCAAAAGAAGCAATTGTTGGCAAACAAGAGAATACGGAAAAGTGCTGAACAGCGGTCAGAAAAAATTGGTGTCAGTTTACAGCAATTTATGGATGTAAAGTCATTTGTTATTGCTTCGGCTGTTTTTAAGTCTAAATCATCATACGATGAAAAGATTGATGGCTATATCGCTTCCATCAAGCGTGATAAAAAATGGCTGAAGGTTGTTCGGGCCAAAGCGAAGCAAAAGAAAACTTCACTTGAGGATGAATTGATTGGTGAGGCGAAATATATGATTTTGCGGGATGGGAGATGAAAAAAGCCATCCACCGATTGAGGGGAGTGGATTTTTGATTGGGGGCAAAATAATGGGGCTACTCTATGGTCTTGTTTGCCTGAATGGTTTTACTTTTTTGATAAAAATGGTATCCTCCATAGGCTGATGCAAGGACAAACAAAATAATAACGCCTCCATGTAATCAGGCACCGCCACCAACTGGAGGGCTATTGGGATCACCGCCAACATAAAATTAATCCTTTATTTTTATTGGTACATAGTAAAAGAAATAAATTGATCTGTTTCAACAG
>CAYNDN010000129.1:5274-10195 GCA_964395075.1 uncultured Lentimicrobiaceae bacterium
CTCCTCATCTAAAATACCGTATTTAAGGTATTTCATTTGGTTTACTATAGTACTATGTTTGCACCTGAATAATCGATGTACATCAGTGATGAAAGGAATTGCTAATCAATGCATTATAAATATTTGAACAATCTTCAAGTCTATAATTTTTCTAAAACATTTAACTATAATCAAAAATTATTTAAAAAATGAAACATCTAACATTGTACCTTAGTTTGTTAACTTTGATTGTGATCACTTTTATTAGTTGCGATAAAGATGAGTCTGCACCGAAACCAGTCGCTGATTTTACGATGAGCAAATCATCAGCTCTTGTTGGCGAAACAGTCAACTTTATTAATAACTCAGAAAATGCCAACAGTTACCGGTGGGAATTTGGTGATGGCAATACTTCTACTGCTGTAAATTCTAGCCATTCGTATTCATCGAATGGATCCTATATGGTTACGCTAACATCAAGTGGAGAAGGGGGAGAAAGTTCAACCTCCAAAACAATTGATGTAATGGCGTCATTATCAGGGGCCTGGAATAAAACATTTGAGCTTGGAGGTCAAGATTGGGATGGCGAGTTGGAATTAACACAAAACAATGATAACAGCATTTCAGGAAGTTTTGTTTTTGTTGATGGATCTGGGTACACGACATTAACATCTGCAAGTAAAATTAATAACCAAAATGTCACAATTGAGTGGATACTTGGTGATGAATTTACAATGAAATTTACTGGTCAGGTAAACAATTCTTTTACATCAATGAATGGTTCATACACTACAGATGGTGTGACTATGGGAAACTGGAGTGCAAATAAAATCACAAAATCAAGAATTAAGACTAAGCATATTTCGAACCGTACAATACTATTCTTCGAAGTAAAACAATTATTGGAGGAGGATTTCGAAAGCAATTAGACCATGTTCTCTTTACTCAATTACTTGATAAACAGACCCGGCTGTGTGAATTAATCTGAATAAATCCTATTGGAAAATAGTTAGTTATAATAAATAATTGGAGTTTGGAGGACTTTTGTTAGTTTTTGAATTTAACAGGGTCCTCCTGTTTTGTGTGTGGGACTATGTATTTTTGGATTAGAATTTAATATGCGAAATATTAATATATACTGAATAATTGAACGAAAAATGAAAAACTATAAATGTGTTTATTTATTGGTATTTTTTACAACCCTGGTTTTTTCATCCTGTTTAAAAGACGGGACAGAAACCTTTGTTTTACCTGCATCAGAAAAAGGTCACGAGATTAACGAAATTGTACCTCCCGATATCCTGGTTGTGATCGAGAATTTGGGCATGCCTGTCTATACCGGTGGTAACCCGCCATTTGTTGAAGGAACATTTTTGGTTTCTCCTTACGTCCTTGACACCAGTAATATTGCAAATGACTTTGAGGTAGGGCATGAGTTCTCAGACCTTTATCTAACATTCTCTAAACAAAACAACGATGATTTGTCAATTACCCTGGATTATGTACAGGGAGGATCAACGGGTAGTGGTCTCGGAGGTTTCATAATTGGAAATAACGGCTTTTTTTCGGTTTTCTCAGAAATGATAGTTGTTGATGATGGTCATTCATTTGAAATGGCAAGGCTTATTTCGGGTGAACTTACAAATGCTGGCATCAGAAATTATTATAATGCCATATTTATGATTGATGATCATGGTGATCCAAATGGTACCCTGATTGAGAATGGTAAGGGTAGGTTGTTGTATGATAAAGATGGTATGTCAGGTTACTCAGATAAATACAAATTCATGACATACGGCAATTCAGCGAACAGCGATTTTCATCAAAACATTGAATAGCAATAAAATTCATCATTTAATTCAATCTTTATTAAGCCTAATCATTTTTTACTTTAATATAGAATATTATGAGATTTTTAATTCCAATACTGCTATTTGTATTTTCAGGAACACTATTAGCCCAGGATAAATCAATGAATAGTCAATTGTCCGAATCCGGCAAATGGTATGTTTCCCCAACTCTCGGAGTCAATTTTTCTACATTCAGATATTCGGATCAGGTGTTGCAAGAGTATGATAATTCAATTTTTCCCCGGTTATTATCTGGACTCGAATTTCAATATAATATTGATGGTCTTTGGGGTATTCATCCCGGGGTTTATTATTTAGGACGGGGACAGAAAATTGAAGATGATTTCAACTATACTTATAAATCAAGGTATATAGATTTTAGGTTTCCGGTTTCGTTTAAGTTTTTTAGGATGGATAATCCTGATATTTCTTTATTTGCAAAAGCAGGCCCCTATTTGGGGATTTGTACCGGCGGAAAAATTATGTATGATCAATCAGAGTTAAATCTCAGCGAGGCAAATGCAAGTAAGACTGATATTGGGATTAATCTTGGTATTGGGTTTGAAACAAAATTAGCACAAAAAGCCAGGATTGCCATGAATATCAGTTATGCCCTGGGTTTTATTGACACTTATTCTGATGAAGAGCAATCAGGAAACTCGGTGGCCGTGAATGCTTTTAGTTACAACCTGGATGGAAATCGAAAAAACAGGGGAATAGAAGTTTGTGTGTCTGTGTTGGTTCCATTGAAAGGAATGTTTGCCAAGAAAAATGACAAAGGAATTACAAATAATATTTTGGGTAATGAAGGTCAGGAAGAAAAGAATAGTGAGTCCACGAACGATGATGAAGAACTAGAAAATGAAATTGAGATTATTATTAATGATAAAAATGAAATAATTTCCGCAAGTAACATAAATCAACTTACCAATAAAGGAAGTGATGAATTAGGAGGTATGATAGTAACCTTTGAGGATGTGTTATTTGAAGTGGACAAAGCTACACTCAACGAAACAGCCAAGTTGCATCTGAATAGTTTTGCAAATATTCTTAATGATAAACTAACCTTGAAAATAGAAATTAATGGTTACACCGACAGTACAGGAACTAAAGAATACAACCAGGAATTGTCAGAAAAGCGGGCAAAAGCAGTTTTCGATTACTTGCTTATCAATGGTATTATAAAATCCAGGATGAGTTTTCAGGGGCATGGTGAGGACAATCCGATTGAGTTGAATACAACACCTGAAGGCCGACAAAAAAACAGACGTGTTGAAATTTTAATCATCAATCAAGATTAATGATATTGCAGGATATAAAATTGATGGGAGAAAATAATAGAATTTCATTATTTAATACGTTTTCAGTTCAGCAACAGATAGGTCTAATTCTTGATATGATGGTTTTTAGCATGAAAGTTCCGATTTATAGGATAAGGATTGTGGCTGTGATGTATATAAATGTGCTTATGTAAAGATGAGCAAATTGTAGATGTCTCACTTCGTTTGACATCTGTTCAATAACATATAAGTGAGAAAACTTTTCACTACCAACCACATTAAATTGTTTATGAGCCAGTATGATATGTTTAACGTGATTAATTCACAAAATCGCTTAATTATGTTGCTACGTACTTTAGGTCTTGGATTCATTTATATTTTCAAGCAACAATAAAGTATTCTGAAAAATTACATCTTAATCATTTTAATTTTTTTCAGGATTTATAAACACTTGGGAATCAAATTTCCAAACTCACGCACTGAAGGTCGTGGCAATGGATTTCGATTTTGATGAATAATGCAGGTCAATTCTGGTTGTGAAGAATGTTCTATAAATACTTTGAATTAGGAATAAACAAAGAGAGGGGATCATTATGAATAATGATCCCCTCTCTTATTTTACTTTAACCTGAATATTGAATGCTGAACACCCGAAAGATTAACCCTCACATAAAAAACTCAAAAACAACTGTTTGTTTTTTTTAACGTCCTTATAAATCATTTTGTAATGACTAATCCTGGTTAATTGACTTCAATGATATCCTTCATTTTTAACGCGCCGGGCTTTTCATCAATTTCGTTACCACCAGAACTTCCTTCAAACAGGCTCTTTGCTTTCGAAACATATAATCTCATTTTTGAACATCCCCCATTTGTGAGGTTTATTGATCCTTCCCAATAATATCCTTCAGTTGATATCCCTTGGAAAGAATAAGTCCCTGGGTCATCTTCAAAAGTAACGCATCCTGAGGCACCGCAAGCTGGTGACCCTTCATCATAAAATCCGGTAATCTGACCCTTATAGGAACCTTCAACATAGATACTGATATAGCCTGTACCATAATCAGCATCAGTCCAGAATATTCCTTCCCCCTCAGGATCAGGATAAACACAACTGCCATCATTCTGTGTAGCAGATGGGTTATAGTTAATAGCCAGGGGATCTGTACAGCCCAATATTATACAACTGCCATCATCATCAGTTGCTTCAGGGTTGTAGTTTTCAGCATTTGGGTTAGTGCAGCCCCATATTACGCAACTGCCATCATCATCAGTAGCCTCCGGATCATAGTTTTCGCCATCCGGGTTTGTACAGCCATAGATTACACATGATCCATCGTCGGTTTTAGCTTTTGAGTCATAATTTACTGCTTTAGGGTTTGTACAACCTTCACGCTTGCAGGAACTCGAAGTAATAAATACAACTCCCCCGAGTAAAACTAGTAAAACAATTAATGCTTTCTTTTTCATAATTTGTGATTTTTAGTAATACAATTATCTTAACTAATAATGGCAAAAGTATTTCTATCATGATTTTTGAGCAATACCGTAAATACGGTATATTTGATGTAAGATGTCCGATGTAAGATGTCCGATGTAAGATGTCCGATGTAAGATGTCCGATGTGTGATTTTAGAATCGCGATTTCAGATTGCCCGAAGGATTTCTATGGTGATTTGCGATTATCCATTTTAAATTTTGAAAACCAAACGTATTTGGGAGGCAGAGAAAAATTGATAGTCAAAGGAATTATTGCCATCGGGAATTTACGGAATTCTGACTAACGACTTTTTAAAGCATTGAAAATCAAAA
>CAYNDN010000130.1:0-10193 GCA_964395075.1 uncultured Lentimicrobiaceae bacterium
ATTTGTATTTTAGACGATTATAAATTTTGCAAAAGAAACTTACAACTCATATTCTGCCAAATTAAGGCAGAAAATGAGTTGTAAGTTTCTAAATTACAGAAAATCAATAGTCCCGCCATACATGACGGGGCAAAACATATTCCCACTGATTATTTTTCCTCCTACAATTTTCTTGAATTATTGAGCCTGATTAATTCACAAAATATGAAATGATGTAGGTGAGGTTAAGACTGACTGTTTTGAAATTTTTTAATGCGGATAACCTCCACAGTCGTAAAAATCAGATACAGGATGAAAAAATCCGTGATAAACCTTACAGCATCATCGCGCATAATCAATGCATAAATCACGATAATGGCAAGGAAAAAAAGCAATTTAAACCCGGTTGTTACAATAATAATATTGACAGACTTTGAGCCTTTGTTCAATGTGGCCTTACGTTGATAATAATAAATCAGGTTTGTAACGACAAAGAAAAACAGTATGAGCCAGGGTCTTGCCAGGCTAAACGGTAATTCTGGCACAGCTGATTTCAGGACAAAATGCAGTGTTATTAATAATACCGTGATAGCTGCCGTTTGTATCAGAAAACTTTTATATGCCGGTTTTTTATTATCTGACATGGATGTGTTATTATTTCAGAAAATCTTTAATGGCAACATAAATGGCAGTTCCAACTGCGAATGTGGAAAAAATGAGGAGAAATACGGGGAATTTATTTTCCATCCATAAATCAAGTTTGTAGCCCCCGAATACACCAGCAACAATTATCACCAACATTTGTAAACCGATGTTGGAATATTTGATGAAGTTATCGAATTGCTTTTTCTTGTTGTTTTTTGTTTTTTTCATTTGGTTTAACCGGAACAGCTTCTTCCTCAGGCAAATCGCCCATGTTGCATGACCCGGTAAATCTGGCTCCCGGTTCAATGGCCAACTTGCTGGTAAAAATATCGCCGTGAACAATGGATGATGCTTTCAACATCAGCAATTCGTGAACAATAAGTTTGGCCTGGATAGTTCCGGATACATCAGCATTCTGGCAAACGATATCACCTTCAACCTTGCCTGAACTGCCCACAACAACTTTACCTTTTGAGTTGATTGAACCTTTAAGGTGGCCATCAATTCTAAAATCACCATTGGATTGAATATCCCCGTTAATGGTAGTGCCTGCACCCAAAAAATTTAAGGTTGGTGTATTTTCACTATTGTTGCTTTTTGCCATTTTCATCTTATGATATGCTGTAGTTTGAGCGCAAATATAACATGATTTAACAATTCCACAGGAAAATGCTCACCGGGTCAGTTACTTTTGATCCTGATCATCATCACCGGTTTTTCCCAGATACTCCTTTGCGTAAAACCTGTAATATTCCTCCATGTTCTTTTCACGATAAAAAATTGGATAATTATCAACAGAAATAGTAAAAACACTTTGTTCCGGCGCATCTATCTGAGAAGCAACATAATTGTCGTTGATGAGCGATTCGTAATAACCCTGGGCTTTTGTGGCATTTTCGAAATTGCCAACTGTAATGATTTGGATATCACCCTGGTAAACTATGTTGTTTATTTTTAGCCTGGCTGTTTTAAAGTACTTGGTATTGAAGTCGGAGAGCCTGATTTTTAAAGCATTGATATTGGTCTTGGAGGCATCAATCAAAGCCATAAAAAAGTGTACGGATTCCATATTGGTTTTATAAACACTGGCAAATTCCGATGCAGTTTCTCCTGATAGTTCTTCTTCAGCCCTTTTTCCATTTTCAGTATCTGGTTTTTCCTCCAACTGTAAGTTCCCGTTTTCATCAGGTTGCAACCTGGCAAGAATATCCCGGGCAAGCGGAGTTACCTCACTATCCGGGAAACTGTCAACTAACATTTGCAGCGAAACAGCCAATGTATCCAGGTTTTGTATTTTTCCTAATGACATGGCTTTCAGGAATTCGAACTTTGAGATTAAGCCGCTTTCCTGGTAGTTTTCGGTTGCAGTGTTGTAGTTGTTAATCACGAGGTAATACTGGTTGTTCATGAAGGCCTGGTAGGTATCTTCGTAAAGGTCAGAGGCTGCATTTCTTTGTGCTTCAAGCACCAGGTTATAGTTGGGATCGACGATGATTTTGGCATAATCGCTGTCAGGAAAATCTTTAACGATCAGATTTTTATAGTAAGTTGCGCGTTCCTCGTCAGGCACTTCCTCCCAGTTTTTATAGAGTTGATAATAAACCTGCAGGCGATGTTCGTGCTCCGGGAATTTTTCGATCAACTCTTCGAATGCTTCTATGGATTTTTCATTGTCTTTGAGTCCATCTTTATAAATGTACCCTATGTTGTGCAGGGCATCCTCGATAGTCATATTCGATTCGGCCAGTTTTTCTTGGGTCATGGGCAATTCCTGCAAATAATACTCACGTTTTTTCGGATCTGTTTCCATTGCAAGCGCGGTGCTGTCAGCAGGAATTGAATCTGTTTCTGCCAGTTCATCTTCCTCATCACCAAAATTCATCAGTTGTTTGCTGCTTAGTCGCCATAAATCTTCCAGTTTCCGGCGTCCCCACTTTTTATTGAATTCAGTAAAACCAAAGCTCACAGCCTGCGGATTATCGAAATACCAGCCGCCCGAGCGTTGCATATTCCTGTTTTGCTGACGGCTCGATTGTTCAAGCATCGACAGGCTTTGTCGGCGTTCGCGCTCCAATTCACGCTGCCGGGCTTCTTCTTCGGCTATCTCCTTGATAATCTTATCGATTATGGCATTTCGTTCATCTTCAGGCATGGCAGCCATGCGCTGCAGGCTGTCTTCAATAAATATTGCCTGCAGGTTTGTGATGAGTTCGGTAAGTACTTCGGTTTTTTCCTGAAGCTCTTCATAATCAGGATATTCCTCCGGCAGAAATTGCATAGCCGTATCATAATAAGCCTGGGCAAGGGTATATTCAGGTTGTTCAAAGTAAATCCCGGCAAGCTTCAGCGATGATATGGATTTTTGATAATCATTAGAAACACTTCTGGCCACCGATAATGTAAGGTATTCGATACCCTGTTCTGTTTGTTTATCCTTAAAATATATTTCAGCCAGGGCATAGTAAATTTGATCCTGAAACTCATCATTTTTATCATCTTTGAGCATCTTGTTCAGTTTCTTAACAATCATGCTCCGGTTGCTGGACTTTGCATCATAAGTTTGAGCCAGATTTATCTTGGCATTGAAAGCCATTTCATAAGGAGGATTTTTGCGAATCACCATTTGATAAAGCTTGGCGGCATCTTCAAAATCACCCAATTCCTGATATACTTGTGCCAGGATGAATCGTAAACGGTTCCTTTCTTTTTTACGGCGATTCAATTCAATGGCACGCTGGAGGTACTGGATGGATTCGCCATATCGCTGTTGAAGGATGAAAAAATTAGCATAAACTTTCACAAATTCCTTTTCCAGCTTTTGGGGAGAATTTCCATTTATAATGCTGTTGTTTAGGTTATCAAGGATGGATTCGGCTTTTTCGAATTCCTCATTCTGGTTGTATGTTCTGGCCAGCCATAGCTCTGCCTCATATCGACTTTCTTCCTTGGCAAACCTGTTGGTGATAAAATTGAATGTGCGCTTGGCATTGGAGTACTCCTTTTTGTAAAGGTATGATTTTCCGATGAGCATATAGCTGTCGTCGATCCATCTCACCCACTCTTTCCTGCCAAAATACATCGAATGACGCTGAATAACTTTTGAGGCTTTTTCGATGGCGCGATCCATATTCGGGACTATTGACTGCGCATCCTGTTTATTGCCATATTTGTAAACAGGCAATACCATGGTGTAATTGTCCTTTACATTTTTGTTAAGGGTACGTAAACCTTCCTTAAAGCTTTCATTGCCATTCCAGAAAGCATTGTAGTGTGCAGTTAAATTGTGATAGGCTCGTCTGGTGAAGGAGTTTTTTTTGGTTGAGCATGAATATTGCGAAAAAATGACAACTACAGTTATCATAATAATTCCTGTTAGCAAGATGCTCCGTGACTGGTAATTCCAACCATTCATATTTTTACGGGTAGTCAAAATACTATTCCTTGATTTATTGATTATTACACCAATCTTTCTACTTCGAAACATAAACTGATAAACCGCAAAAATATTATTTAATCAGCAAGTGATGCTACGAAATTTTTACAATGTACTTAAACCTCATTGTACCCGGATCAATTAATCCTGCTGGCAATCTTTATGTTCATGGTAATCAACTGATGGTAGGTCTCACAATGTGGGCAGTCAAAAGGAAAGGTAACTGGCATGAGTAATTTTCATTGAGTAAGAATAATCCTGAAAAACAGGATTTCTTGGTTTATTTGAAAATACTCCTTACTTTTGGAAACAGTATCCCCTTTCTAATACATCAGAAATCAATTCACATAAAACAAAATATATGAGCAAAATACTGGTAACAGGCGGAACGGGTTATATTGGCTCCCACACTGTGGTTGAACTGCAGGCAAAAGGCCATGAGGTTATCATTGTTGACAATCTCTCTAATTCACAGATTGATGTGCTTGACAATATCACTTCAATTACCGGAATAAAACCGGAGTTTGAGGAGTTTAGTTTTTACGACCGTGAGAAAACACTGGACTTTTTTAGGCAACACAATGACATCAACGCGATTATTCACTTTGCTGCGCTAAAAGCTGTGGGGGAATCGGTTGAAAAACCATTGATGTATTACCACAACAATATTTTTTCGCTGGTAAATATTTTGGATGGCATGATTGAAAACGATATCGACACCATCGTATTTTCGTCATCCTGCACGGTTTATGGCCAGCCCGAGGAGTTACCGGTTAGCGAAAATGCCCCCATACAAAAGGCCATGTCGCCTTACGGCAACACCAAGCAAATTTCGGAAGAGATCATTACCGATGCATTGCTTTCATCAAAACTGAAGGCCATCCTGCTGCGTTATTTCAATCCGATTGGTGCCCACGAAAGTGCCAAAATTGGTGAACTGCCACTTGGCGTTCCAAATAATCTGGTTCCTTTTATCACACAAACAGCTATCGGAATTCGTGAACAATTGAAAGTTTTTGGTGATGATTACAACACCCCTGATGGCACGCCTATTCGTGATTACATTCATGTTGTTGATTTGGCGAAAGCCCATGTAATTGCCGTTGATCGCATGCTGGAAGGCAAAAACAAGAAAGATTTGGAAATTTTCAACCTGGGAACCGGAAATGGATATTCTGTTTTGGAAGTGATTAACAGCTTTGAAAAAGTAACCGGCGAAAAGTTGAATTATAAAATTGTTGACCGCCGCCCCGGAGATGTTACCGAGGTGTGGGCCGACACCAAATTTGCCAATGAAGAGCTGGGCTGGAAAGCGGAAAAAGGCATTGATGAAATGAACGAAAGTGCGTGGAAGTGGGAAAAGGCACTGGCAGAGAAGAAGGGGAAGTAGGAATTCGTTATTGGTTGATTGGTGATTAGTAATTGGTAATTAGTTGATTGGTAATTAGGAATTGGTGATTGGTTGATTGGTAATTGGTTAAATATCAGATAACAAATAATTATTGTCTGGAATACAATAAATTGAAAACAAAATATATCTAAAGATGAGTACATTCAAAAAAACAATCATGGTTACCGGAGGTGCCGGTTTTATTGGGTCACATGTAATCCGTTTCTTCGTAAATAAATACCCGGATTATAAAATCGTAAACGTGGATAAACTCACTTACGCCGGTAACCTCGAGAATCTTAAGGATATCGAAAATGCGCCCAATTATGCTTTTGAAAAGGCAGATATCGTAGATGCTGAACTGATGCAAAAGCTATTTGACCAGTATAAATTTGATGGTGTGATCCACCTGGCCGCGGAATCGCATGTTGACCGCTCCATTGCCAACCCGATGGAGTTCATCTACACCAACATCATTGGTACAGCCAACCTGCTGAATGCAGCTAAATTCCACTGGAAGGACAATGAAGAAGGTAAGATTTTCTATCATGTTTCCACGGATGAGGTTTATGGCTCATTGGGTGAAACGGGTTTCTTCTACGAAACCACATCCTACGATCCACGCAGCCCCTACTCCGCTTCCAAGGCGAGTTCAGACCATCTGGTGAGGGCATATTATCATACTTTTGGTTTACCGATAAAAATTTCAAACTGTTCCAACAATTACGGATCATACCAGTTCCCGGAAAAACTTATTCCGCTTTTCATCAACAATATCCAGAACAATAAACCCCTCCCGGTTTATGGAAAAGGCGAAAACGTGCGCGACTGGCTGTGGGTGAACGACCATGCATCGGCCATTGATGTAATCTATCATAATGGCGCTATTGGCGATACCTACAACATTGGCGGCCACAACGAATGGACTAATATTGAATTGATTAAGCTACTTTGCAAGGTGATGGATGAAAAATTAGGCCGCGAAACGGGCACTTCAGTAAAGCTGATCACTTATGTGAAAGACCGTGCCGGCCACGACCTGCGTTATGCCATCGATTCCACCAAATTACAGGAAGACCTGGGCTGGAAACCTTCGCTGCAATTTGAAGAAGGCCTCCGCAAAACCGTGGACTGGTACCTGGAAAATACTGCCTGGCTGGAGCGGGTAACTACCGGTGATTACCAGAAATATTACGAGGAGCAGTACGATAAGAGGTAATTTTCTAGTGTTAACTCTGACAGGTTTTTTTTGTTAATAGTCACCCGGTGAATAGGCTTAAGCGCGTAAGACAGCGTTTATAACACCAGAAATACCTTCGGAGCGCATTCACCGGGTGACTTCAAATTACTCCACAACCAGTTTCCTGGAAATCTTTTCACCACCGGCCTGGATGGTGATGAAATAAATGCCGGGTTCCAAATCTGAAACATCGAGGCTGATTTTGTTTGTGCCAACTAAAAGATTTTTCTGCTCCAATAGTTTTACCGTTTGACCCATCAGGTTGGTGAGGATCAATTTGGCTTCTGAGGGCCGGAAAATCTTTATTTCCAAAAATGCAGTCCTGGAAGTGGGATTGGGAAACACCTCCGAAACTTCATTGATTTCGCCGGAAGGCTCATAAATTCCTGGGGGTGGCGGGCCAACCAGAAATTGTTGCTCCCAGAAAAAGGCGTCCTGAATATATTTAAATTGCACATGCTGATATGGATCGGTGGGTGTCATATCTTCGTAAACCATCGGAAGAATGAATACCGGCCAACTCAAATCATCCCTGTAAATTACTTCATTAGCCATGGCAAAGAAATAGGCCGAAAATGTTGCTTCCGAGCCATAGGTCAAATTCTGAGGATCACCCATCATGGTTTCATAATTAATGGTAAGCATTTTGGTTTCCACATTAAAACCTCTCGCCCAAATATCTGGTGCGTTGTTTTCGACAGAAACAGTTGTATCCGTATCCAACCATGCTGCAAACAGGTATTCTCCGGTGGCATCCCTGGCGATTTGTATGCGGTTGTATTCATAAATAGCTCCATAGTTTCCCCGGAAAGAAACCAATCGACCAAGTTCTTTTCCATACCAGCTTCCCGGGTTTCCTTTGTCGTCAGAAGTTAAAATAAACGGTGCCATAAACAGGTATCCGCTTTCCTGTGATTTTTCGGTGATGATGGAATAGGCACTGTCGGCGGTTACCCCAACCACTGCAATATTCGGGTTTCCGGCATAATCCACAGTGAGGTCAAAATCAAAGGCAGTTGTAAATGGGATTTCTTCTGGATCAGGGATTGGCCCTTCATAAAGCTCTTCTACTTCATCCACACTCAAGAAGTTCTGAACACCAGTAATTCCGTTTTCACCAGCAAGTGCTACCTCAATAGGGCCTTCCCAGGTTTCACCATAATCTTCAGTCTGCCAAAGGATTGGGTAAAGTGATTGCCCTACTGAAATACCGACATTCCCATTATCAGTAAGCGTAACAATGTAGCCATATTGGCCATCTTTGGAGAATTCAACCCGGGAGCAGACTGGAACCATCGTAGTATCGTATGTTGGGCAGGGCAACAGGAATTGCTCGAGGTCAAAGTCTTTTTCTGCTTCATTCCATGTTCCGTGGCTGATGAGCAATTGTTGTTGCCAGTCAGCGGAGCCGGAACTAAAATCAATACTGTGATCCACCACCCAGAAATGGCCGGTTTGATTTACAGTAAAGCCTTCAGGTATGTATTGATACAAACCCTCCTCGGGATTCGTCGATCGCAGGTTGGTGGTAGTATCGGCTGAATTCGCAATTGGTGCACAACCCCAGCCATAGCCGCCCCAGCCATCAGGGGCATTGGAACCTTCGAGAATTGGCGCAAAGTAAACTACATAGACACTATCAGGATAAGTATTTCCTGGCGGGTTAAAAAGGCCATGTTGTGGGTATCTGGCAGGTAATAAAGTCCACGATCCCCCATCATAGTAAGAATAGCATTCGTTCATTGTTGTCCACGATTCACCCCAATCGATTGAGGCATCAAAACCAAGATCACCTGAAAATCCTCCAGGATCCAGGTCACCACCCATCCTGTGAAAATTAGTTACAATTCCAAGCTCATCATCTGCACAAACCAACGATCGCTGACCGCCGGCATAGCCATAGCCAAAAGCATTGGCTGAAGTACCAATGTCGATGATATCAACCACATCAGTGGATTTATAATCTTTGGAAACTACCGGTGTTTGAGATTGCCCGGGAATTTGCTTTGGGGAGCCATGTTTTTGAATTAAACCCGGAGGCATTTCAGAGGAAAGGCCTTGTTTCAGTTGAGATTGCTGTGCCGAGACCATTATGGCAAAAGCAACTAAAAATAAAGTGAGTAAAGAATTTTTCATTGTTTTTGATTTGAGGGTTGTATCCAAAGATACGAAAAAATTTGTGCAAACTGAGCAAACCTACAATTTGACCCCATCCCCAACCCTTCCCTTAAAGGAGAAGGGAGTCCCGGCGCACAGGCCGGCGGGTTGTTCTTATGGGAAATTATTTTCTAATTAACTCCGAAAGGGTTAAAAACCTAACAGGTTTACTTTTATCACATTTGGTAAACCTGACAGGTCCAACAGTTCACGGCTAATTAAAAAAAACAAAAACGTATTCCTGTCGTTTCCGGGAGCAGACCTGTCAGGTTTTTTCTACTCCACTACCAGTTTCCTGGAAACTTTTTCGCCATCGGCCTGGATGGTGATGAAATAAATCCCGGGTTCCAGATCGGAAACATCGAGGCTGATTGTATTTGTGCCTTGTGAAAGATTCTTCTCTTCCATTTGTTTTACCATCTGCCCCATCAGGTTGGTGAGGGTGAGAGAAGCCGTTGCCTGTTCTTGAAGATTGATTTGGATTTCCACATTTTCGTTTGCAGGGTTGGGCACCGGACCAGACAAAGTCACCTTTGTTTCTTGCAAAGCTTGATTTTCTTCCAGTCCAACCGGACCATAAAGCGGAAGCATGAAATCGGCGTCAGTAAACTGAAAATCCTGTATGTATTTAAACTGCACAGGTTGTGCTGGATCTGTTGGAGTCATGTTCATAAAAACAAACGGGACAACATAATCACCAGTACCAGGTTCAATGCTAATATTTGAAGCCGAAAAGAAATAACTCGAAAAAGTGCCTTCTGAACCAAAAGTTACATTTACAGCTCTGTCTTCTCCAAGACTATTCATCGTTTTCTTGTCCATCACAAGGTCCACACCCCGACACCAAATATCCGGTGCATTGTTTTCGGATGATACAGTACTATCCGTATCAATCCATGAAACAAAAAGCCTATCCCCCTCAGGATTCCGCGTAATTTGTATTCTGTTATCCTCTGTCAGATCAGGATTTGGATAGCCAAAACTTCCCCGAAAAGATACCTGACGCCCCATAAAGGCCCCTAACCAATCTCCGGAATTTCCTGCATTCTGAGAAGAAAGCAACATAGCCGCCGTGTACATATATCCTGAAGATGGTGAAAGATCTGTAATAATCGAAAAAGGATCTTCACCGGTTATCCCAACTATAACAGCGATGTGGGGATTCCCCCAGTAATCGACCGTTAAATCAAAATCAAAAGCTGTGGTAAAAGGGATTTCATCGCGGGGTGGAACCGGGTCGTAAAGTTCGGCCAGCTCCTCATCGCTCAAAAAATTCTGAACTCCGGCAATTCCATCTTCGCCGGCAAGGGCAACTTTTATCGGGCCTTCCCAGGATTGGCCGGCATCTT
>CAYNDN010000131.1:0-462 GCA_964395075.1 uncultured Lentimicrobiaceae bacterium
AGCGGCCATGTTTAACCTGTCCGATCATTTACCGGTGGTTGTGGAAATTGAATTTAAAGAAACCAATCCGTTGCCTGAATCCTGGAACTATAGCCCCACCGGTGTTTCGCATGCCTTGTACCTGCCATTCGAAGTTCAGCCAACTGTTAATGCTGCACCTCTATCCGAGGGTTCATACATCGGGATGTTTTATACGCATAATGGAATGGAGCTTTGTGCCGGATATGACCAATGGTTTGGTGGCTCCGATATTGAACTTAGGTGTTATGGCAATGATGCTGCAAGCCCTGAAAAAAACGGATTTTATGAAAATGAGCCTGTCATTTTTAAAGTTTTTGAAACCGGACAGCTATCAGAATATTTTGCTGATGCCGATTTTAATCCGGCATTTTCTCATCATGACGGCAGATTTCACAACAATGGCGTTTCGGTGTTGGATGGCTTGGATGCTGCGTATTTGCA
>CAYNDN010000131.1:472-2167 GCA_964395075.1 uncultured Lentimicrobiaceae bacterium
CGGGCTGGAATTCGGTTTCCTCTTTTATCGTGCCTGCTTATCAGACCATAGAAACCGTTTTTGAAACAAATCTGTCAAAAGTCGTTTATATGCAGGGTGGCGAATTGGAATGGTATCCCGCCGACGGGGTTTTCGATTTAAAATACTGGACAGCACAATCTACCTTTATACTCAAAGCCGAAAGTTCATTTACTTTAAATGTGGTAGGGCTTCCGGTTAGTGATTTAAATTTTGACCTTACATCAGGTTGGAATTTGATATCTGTACCGGTGCCTTGTTATGTTAATCCGGAGGGCCTGCAAACCAACCCGACCGGTTTAATAAAAGCCATCCGGGCCATTTTAGACGCGCAGGTTTATTGGCCGGAGAAATTAATATTTACACTCGATCAGCTGGTTCCCGGAAATGCCTACCTGATTTATGTTACAGAAGATTGTTCCCTCGAATTTGATTCCTGCAAATGATTTAGCCTGCTTCCACCTCAAAAAGTTTCGGGTTTTTATGGCTGAAAAGAAAATAGCTGAATGCTGCCATAAGGAATTTGCATTAAGATTTAACCTCTAATATTCACAAATTTCAATATTCAATTACCGCGTCCTTTAGGGCGCGGTTTAAATAGTTGATAATTAACTATTTCAAAATCCTGTAAAATTTTACACTAATAAATTTAAAATTTTACAGGATTTTATTCCTGATTTTCAAGGATTTTTTTTATCCGCGCCCTAAAGGACGCGGTAATGCAGCAATCCTTTTTTGTGAATAATCAAAGTTAATATAGATTTGCATGATAGTAATTGAAGGTATGCTAACCAGGAAGGAAATCACACATATTAAGTCACTTCACCACATAAAATATCGCGACAAGTTTGGGGAGTTCATTGTGGAAGGACCGAAACTCGTTGTTGAACTGTTGAAGAGCGGATATGCCACTTCGAGGGTTTTTGCTACCGAAGGACATGTGAAAATAATTGGAGCCCGCAGTGGTTCAAAATTGGATATAACCATCATTTCGGATGCCGAACTTGGCAGGATCAGCCATCTTAAATCCCCAAACGGCATCCTGGCAGTAGTTAAAAAGCCATCATTTGATTTGAATGATTTAAACTTTGAACACGGTTTCCTGCTCATGCTCGATGGCATAAGTGATCCCGGTAACCTTGGAACCATAATCCGAACAGCAGAATGGTTTGGGATCAGAAATATTATTTGTTCTGAAAACTGTGTGGAAATGTATAATCCAAAAGTGGTACAATCAACGATGGGTTCTTTGTTCCGTAGCCGGATTTATTACACTAACCTGGTTGATCTGCTTTCCTGCGCCAATCAAAAAGTTCCGGTGTATGGGACTTTCCTTGATGGTGAAAATATTTACAATCAGGATTTTAGAGATTCCGGAATTTTTATCATTGGCAGCGAATCGCATGGTATTAGTCCAGAGGTGGAAAAACTGATTAACAGGCGAATTCACATTCCCAGTTTTGTCAATGGTGCTGAATCGTTAAATGCGTCTGTGGCTGCGGCAATATGTTGTTCCGAAATCAGAAGGAATGAACTAAAGAATATTTAGCCACTGTAAGAAAACTAAATGTTGTAAAAGGAATTTATGAGTTTTCTTGCGGAAACAATTTAACAAAATTTCACCCCTTAAAACAAACATCAGGGTTTGGCATTTGTTAGATTTGCAAATTTTACAAT
>CAYNDN010000131.1:2177-9917 GCA_964395075.1 uncultured Lentimicrobiaceae bacterium
AACTATAGTGATACTTGGTTTGGGAATAGCCGGAATAGCCATCAAAATGTTTGTGAAGAAAGATGGTGAATTCCAAAAATCCTGTGGAAGTGTTGATCCAGAAACCGGACAGAAAACGGCATGCTCATGCGGAAAGTCAAGTGATGAGATGTGTCATAACAAACATAAGCATCAGGATGTTGAATTCGAGGAAATAACAGCATAGTTAATATTTCACTCCATTAACCACATCTAATCGTTTTTTAACCGGGCACTCATTTTTTCTGTAGCCCATGTTTCGTATTCACCATTTTCGCCGGCGTAAATGAGGTATGCTTCAATGCCTGTTGATTGCTTCAGGAATTCTTTACTTTTTTCAACGCCCATCACCATCAGTGCAGTTGCATAAGCATCGGCAATTGAGGTACTGTCGGAGATCACAGTCGCAGATAGCAGCGCGTGCTCAACCGGAAATCCTGTGGTCGGATCGATGGTGTGGGAATATTTTTTACCATCCTTTTCATAGTATTTCCGGTAACTGCCCGAAGTTGCAATGGCTTCGTTTTTTATTTTAATCGTTCTTTCAATTTTGCGCTCTGCGCCGGCATTGTCAGCCGGTTTCTCAATTCCTACCACCCACATTTCTCCACCGGGTTTGTTTCCTTTGGCATAAACTTCGCCCCCAATATCAATGAGATAGTTTTCAATGCCTCTGGACTGGAAAAAGCCACTTAAAACATCAACAGAATAACCCTGGGCAATGGCGTTAAAATCCATTTGTATGTTTGGGTTCTCCTTTATTATCTGACCATTTTTAAGCTCAAGCCCGTCAAAATTTACGAGTTGCAAAAGACTGTCAACAGCCTGATCGGTAACCGGAATTTTGTTTTTAAAGCCAAACCCCCATGCATTTACCAGGGGGCCTACCGTAATATCGAATGCTCCGTTAGTTTCCAGCCATATACGTTTGGCTTGATTAAAAATATCAATGAAATACTGATCTGGTTTAACTTCCTCGTTATGATTGATTTTGGATATGATCGATCCTGATACCCATACGGATGCAGATTGATCGAATGCCGTTAAAATCGAATCAATTTCAGGTTGACTGATCACCGTATCACGACTGAAATAGGTAACAGCATAATAGGTTCCCTGGGCTTCTCCAAAAAAACGGATTTTCTTTTCAGGATTATTCACACAGGCATGCAATAAAAACAGCGCAATAAAAAAAGCAGGCAGTGCATGGATCTTTTTCATTAGAAATTTATTAATCAGACCTTTAAAATACAATAGTTTGACAAAGATATACCAATTTTTACTGCTTGAACATTTGGCTAACCCATTGTTGAAAACATTGTTAATAAAAGTTTTACAATACGTCGGATATTCTAATATTAAGGAGGGTTGAATTCAATTTAAAGTTTAATTTTGCGCTGTGGAAAATGAGCAGAATCTTGCTTGGCAAAACAAGTTAATGTTTGTTAATTCCGATAACATAGCAATATACCTAATTTAAGAGGATTTGTTTAATAGCGAATAGCTTATAGCATCATAAAACTTTAATTTTAACTGTTTTTTAAATTTCTGTTTTGATAATCCGAATTTATTATCTATAATTGCACTTGATTTGCAGAATTAGAAGCCGTTTGCAAATCCTGAAACAGTAAGTAAATAATGTTAAATATTAATTTTAAACTGAAATCATTATGAAAACGTTTACCAAGATTTGCCTTTTAGCAATAGTGGTGTTGTTGCCAACATTTATCATTGCACAAGAGTCACTTACTAATTTTACTGGTAACACCCCCCCTGACAAACTAGAATTTATCCAGCAGTTGCATGGTCCTACCTACGTTGTGCCTGTTGCTATTGATGGTGGAGGTAAATCAGTTGTGGGCGACTGTACAGACCCGATCCTTATTGAGGATGCTGATATTCCCTACTCCGTAAGTCAAACAACCGAATTTAGTTTGAATAACTATTCCAATACCTGTTTGAACGACTTTGACGGGGGTAACGATCTGGTTTATCAATTGGATTTAGCTGAAGATGCAACCCTCACTTTCGAGCTCGATCCCAAAGGCACCCCATATACCGGATTTGCGCTGAATGATCAATGTTTCGATGATCCTACGGCAACATGTCTCGGCGTTAGCACCGATACTTATGGCACTGGCGAGGCACATGGGTTTGCCATTCCGCTTGAAGCGGGCACCTACTACATTATGGTGGATTCGTGGCCACAAAGTGCAAAAACCTCTTTTATTCCTGAATTTGATCTGAATATTGATTTTACAGATCCTGTACCCAATGATGAATGCGCAAATGCCACAGAAGTTGGCGAGGTGATGGGATTGTTTTTCAATACAGATGAGGCCACATCTTCAGGCGGTTTGACCGGTGGAAGCAACATCTGGTACAAATACACCGCTACTGTATCCGGAAATATAACGGTGGGTGTATGTGGTTCATTCTTCGATACACAATTGGTGGTATGGGATGGCTGCGGCGGAAGTATTGTTTCGTCAAATGATGATGCCTGCGGCGCTGAAGGACTGCAATCTTCATTAACCCTTATTGGTGTTACAGCTGGAGAGGAATACTGGATAGAAATTGGTGGATACTATGGAGCATCAGGAATTGGTTACCTCGATATTTATGAAGACCAGAGCGGTTGCGACCTGGTTTGCCCAACAAGCGGCACACCTGAAGGCGAGGCTTGCGGCGATGACGAGAATGGTGGCTGCAATATGGGCACACCTGCTTTTACAACCGTAGCCGATGGTGACACCGTATGTGGTAACTCCTGGGCAAACTCCGGCGCAAGAGACACCGACTGGTTTGAAATTGAAATTACCGAGGTGAGCAATATTAAACTTGCAGTAATTGCTGAAGAACCCATGATTTTCGGTATGGTTGCTCAGATTGAACAGGGTGGTGAAGGTTGTGAAAATTTATATGGATACTTTGCAGGTTACAAAACGGTTCCTGGATGTGTTGAAGATTCAATTGAATTTGCTTGCCTGCCTGTAGGAAAATATTATTTCATGGTAGCTCCTACAGAATTTTACGATTTAGCTTGTCCCGGTTTCGATTACCAGGCTGCATTTACTGTTGATGTCAATCCTTACGGTACTATTTCAGGTACTGTTGATGACGGCGCCAAAGCCGGCATCGAAGGTGTTGTTGTTTCTGCTGATGTTTATAGCGCAACTACAGCATCCGATGGTACGTATTCATTTTTGGTACCTCCGGGAACCTACGATGTAACAGCCAGTGGATTTGATGTTGGTTACTCTACACAAGTTAAATCAGGTGAAGTTGTTACAGAGGGTAACACGACAACCGTTGATTTTACACTTAACGATGACGCACCGGTACTGACTGCTTCCGCTGACGAGGATTTTGCGAAGGTTAATCTTAACTGGACACCGGTTGTTGCAAAAAGTGAAAAAGGAACCGATGTAGTAATGGGAGACGTTGTGGCGAATAGTATGTACACTCCGGGAGCAACCGAAGATATCAATTTCACACTTACCATTTACGCACCTTATCCAGATGATCCCGACTGGATTACCTATTTTGAAATCACTTTACCTGATGATTTTACTATTAACTCTGCAACTGATTTTCCGGATGATGGCTACAATTCAACAGTGTCAGCAGATATTACCGGCCAAACGCTTAGTTGGGAGACAAACTACGATTACTTATGGCATCAATCTATTGTAAGCCATGAATTTACAATAAATGTAACCTCTACCGGTGGAGCATCCGGACCTCAGGTTTGTGATTATTTGTTGAGCGGAGATGGCTATACTGGTGATCCTGATTCTTTTGATGGTCTCGTAACCATTTTTGAAGATGGTGGAACCTATGTTCGTACATATAATGTGTACCGTGTCCTTGATGATGGTACCGGAAATGAATTTATCCCACTGGTTTCCAATATTCCTGATACAGAATTGTTCGATGTAATCCATGCTGGTGACTGGTGCTATTTTGTGACACAAAACCTGATAGATGGTACGGAATCAGCTAAATCCAATATTGAATGTGTAGAAGTGCTTGATCCATGCGATGATGCCGTAGATTATGGTGAACCCGGCGATGCAGCCCAGGTAGCAGACCTTGAATACGAAGAACAAATACTGTGGTTTAGCTTTGAAACCCCTGGTGGAGATATCCAGATTTCAACCTGCGGGTCTGATTTCGATACACAATTTGCATTGTATTCCTCATGTGATGATATTCCTGAATATCCTGACATGGTGCCGGATGGAGCTGATGATGTTGTTACAGATGGCTGTGACGATATTGGTCAGGCTGAAAAAGCGTACTGCGGCCTTGAAGATGGAACATATTATGTTGCTGTTTACGGTGAAAACGATGAGATTGGTGAAGTTGAACTTTCAATTACCAACGATTTCCAATGCTTAACTATCCTTGATGGTTGGAGCGGTTGGTCATTATTTGTTGAGCCATCAGGAAACGATTCAATCCAGAAGGTACTTGCTGATATGGAAGAAGAAATGATCATCACCATTCGCCAGAGTCCTTATGGTATCTGGTGGGTTCCCGAAAACATCAATACCATTGGTGCGGTGAGCCCGGTGATTGGTTATAAAGCCAAAATGGACGGTGAAGAGACCACAATTGTTCCGGGAACAGAGATTGCCGATAAAACGGTAACTATTCCTGCCGGCCCAAGTTACCTGCCGGTTAGAGTTCCTTATCCAACAGATATCAATGATTTGGCTATTGAACTTGGTGCAGAGTTGTTGATTATTTATAATATCAATAATCCAGCTGAACTTTTGTGGCCTGATGGTCAATTGAATACACTTCCTGAACTGTTACCTGATTATGCATATCAGATTTATGTTTTCAATGAAGTTGATTATACCTACCCAACGGCAAAATCAACCCAGCCTGAAGCTGAACCTTATGTGCCGGCTCCGTTTAAAGGAGAAAATGTAGCATGGAACGAAGTAGTGAATACAGGTAATCCACACTTTATTGCAATCCAGGAAGAAGCAACTGATGAAATAATGATTGGCGACCTGATTGGTGTATTTAATGCCGAAGGAATGTGTGTTGGATTTACAGAAGTTACCGAACTCGGCGAAAATCTGCTGATCAATGCTTATGGCGATGATGCTTACACAACCAATGTTATTGATGGCCTGGAAGAAGGCGAAATGATGACCTTTAAATTATACAGGCCTTCTGTTGATGAAGAGTACGCTGTTGAAGTTGTATGGAATGCTGCAATGCCAAACAGTGATGGATTGTTTGCAGTGGACGGATTGTCGATGATCACAAACTTCAAAGTTGGATCAACAGATATTTCCGAAAGTGAATTCGCTAATGTAAGTATTTATCCGAACCCTTCAAACGGTTTATTTAATATCGAAGGCTTACAGGCTGAAGCACAAATGACAGTTACAAATGCTCAGGGTCAGGTAATTCTTGAAGGAAATGTTTCTGACAATGGATTGCTTGATATCTCGGCACAGCCTAAAGGAGTTTACTTTGTAAGGCTGATCAATGAAGAAGAAATGATGATCCAAAAGGTGATTCTTAAATAAATTATGATTTCAGTGTTTTTAAAACCTGCTCCTGATTGGGGGCAGGTTTTTTTTTATTGATTTAAAGAGATGCACTGGTTTTTTGTTAGCGGTGAACCGCACGAAGATATCATAACCACCCCGGAAGAATCCAGGCACATTTCGAAAGTGCTCAGGATGACCCCCGGCGATCATGCCCGTTTTACCAACGGTCAAGGTTACCTTTACCATTGTGAGCTTCTTGATAATCATCCGAAGCATTGCCGGTTCCGGATTCTGGAAGAAGAAAATGTCTATAAATCCAGGCAATACCATTTGCACCTTGCAGTTGCCCCAACCAAGAATATCTCCCGTTTTGAATGGTTCCTGGAAAAAGCCACCGAAATTGGAATAAATGAAATCACACCGTTAATCTGTGATCATTCCGAACGGATTACAATAAAAACTGAAAGGTTACAGAAGATCCTACAGGCTGCCATAAAGCAATCGCAGCAGGTGTGGTTGCCACGATTGAACGAACCCGTGAAATTTAATCAGTTTGTGGTAGAGTATAAAAAAGAGATGCTGAAATACATTGCCTGGGTCAGCGATGCTCATGACACACTGCTTAAAGATCATTACCAAAAGGATCGGGATGTGACAATACTGATCGGGCCGGAAGGGGATTTTAGTAAAAGTGAAATTGATTTAGCGTTGAGTAAAAATTTCAGTCCAATAAGTTTAGGTAAAAATCGTTTAAGAACGGAAACCGCTGCCCTTGTGGCTTGCCATTCGATAGTTTTATTAAACCAGTAATTTAAAATTGGTTGTTACAATATTATAGCCTTAATTGATATGCCTAAAATTTTGATACCGATATTATTTTCGTTTCTATTTTTGAGCCTGACGGCACAACCTGAAAGTTTACAGATAGCTTTACTAAAGTATAACGGAGGCGGCGACTGGTACGCAAATCCCACGTCTTTACCCAATCTCGTCCGTTTTTGCAATTCAAACCTGAACACCAGCTTAAACCCCGATCCTGCAACGGTTGAAGTGGGAAGCCAGGAAATTTTTAATTATCCTTTTTTACACATGACTGGCCACGGTAACGTAGTTTTTTCAAATCAGGAAGCAAAGAACCTTCGGGAATACCTGATCGCAGGAGGATTTTTGCACATCGACGATAATTATGGGATGGACAAATTCATCAGACCACAATTGAAAAAGGTATTCCCTGAACTTGATTTGGTTGAATTGCCATTTGATCATCCCATCTATCACCAAAAGTTTAAATTTGAAAACGGGCCTCCCAAAATTCATGAGCACGATAACAAAGCACCCCAGGGATTTGCATTGTTTTGGGAGGGAAGAATGGTGGTTTATTATACCTATGAAGTTGATTTGGGCGACGGATGGGAAGATTTTGAAGTGCACAAAGATTCAGAAGAAACTCGGACGAAAGCATTGAAGATGGGGGCCAACCTCATCCAGTATGTTTTCACACAGTAGATTATTTCATAATTGGAATAACAAACTGCTTATTGTTGTTGGGACAGGTGATTCTGAAGTTTGGTTTTTTCTTTTTCAATCATAGAAATCATTAGCTCCAGATTCTGAAGGCTATTGTAAACCTTTTCAGCAAGACCAATTGGTGGATTTAAAGTCATCAACATTTCTTTAACAACTTGAGCATTTTCTTCCAGTTGGTTTAATCGATTCTTTATGTACACTGTGCTCTTCGGGTAATGACCTCCCCTTGAATTCATATCATCTATATGAAGATTTAATTGATCAGAAACCTCATTAAATTTAACAATTGCTTGGTTGTAATAGTCAACTTGCTGGTTTGCAACACAAACTTTATATTTTCTGTTGAGGTTTGAATAATATGCTTCTACTTTTCTATTAGAAATGCCGAAGTTCTCAACACGACTCAATGCAATTGTATATTGGGAACATTCATCAAGTGATAAAAATTTATTTATTGAAGTGACGTAATCAATTTTATAAGAGCTGTCGCTTGCTGCTCCGTCTGCAAATTGACTATGCGACAGTGGGTATGTGAGGAATTGATATAGGGGGTCTAAAGGCATGTGAGTTTTGATCATTTTTTCAGGTTTGATCATGAAATATTTTGCGTTGAAAAATTTTTCATTTCCAGAGTTAATATTATTTGAAGATGCACATGTTGGGGGATAGCTACGGG
>CAYNDN010000131.1:9927-10191 GCA_964395075.1 uncultured Lentimicrobiaceae bacterium
GTTGGATCGAAAAGATACCAGTCGAAATCAAGTTCTGCAGCTACCCAGGCATGAAATCTTCTGCTTACCCCGCCAGCATTTTTTGTATATCCAAAAACCACCACAGACCTTAACCCTGCTTGTTTAGTAAGTGCGTGAAACAGTTGTGCAAAATGCATGCAAATGCCTTTACGCTTTTCCAAAGCTTCTCTAACCACCTCATCACTGTCGAACCCAAGGGTGACATTTTCAACACCCAAATAATCATATTCAATATTTTGGGCA
>CAYNDN010000132.1:0-1687 GCA_964395075.1 uncultured Lentimicrobiaceae bacterium
GGTACCTTTAAAAATGGCATGTTCAATAAAGTGCGCCATTCCATGTTCATGTTCTTCTTCGTCGCGCGAACCGGCATTAATAATTAACCCACAGTGCCCAACCGCTGAATCTGAATGTAAATGAATGATTCTTATTCCGTTCTCCAGTGTAAATCGCTCGTAATTCATCGCTATTTTTATCTGCTGCAAAATTATAAAAAACTATGAATCATAGATGTAAATGTTGGGGTAAATGATGCGATAAAAGATTTTTTAAAAATTGAGTAAAAATATTTTGTAAAAGCGATTTTTCCTTTATATTTGCACTCGCAATTGAGCAAAAAGGTGCCATAGCTCAGTTGGTAGAGCAACGGACTGAAAATCCGTGTGTCCTTGGTTCAATTCCGAGTGGCACCACCGAAACCCAGGCTTTTAAGTCTGGGTTTTTTTATTTCTCCGCTAACACCCCGGAGCCTTTTCCCCACAAGGGCTGCATTCACATCGCAAAAAAAAGGGGAGCAAGGCTTAGTGCCTACCTGGTTTTGGAAAGAGGTCAGGTTCTGAGGTAGATGAAAGTCACTCTGTGAATCCTTCCGGGAGCGCAGGCCGGAATTCCTGAACTATGCCCGCCAGGCTCAAACAACATTCATGATTTGTCTGGTGTATGCTTTTTTTGTCTGTCTGAATTCACTTAACTCAGTTACTTCTTTCTTGCCTTACAATTAGAATAGCTATAAAAAGTAATTCCCTATTTAGTTTTGGCTTGTCCAGGTTGGGCTGTTATCACAAATTGTTGATACAATTATTTTTTACACTTGCTTGCATTCAATACATTTGTTCCATGCAGTTTTTAAATTATCTTTGAGAATCTAAAATCTCAAATCATGATCGTTGCCACCGTACACGTTTTTGTAAAGCCCGAATGCGTTGATGATTTCATCGGGGCCACTATCAAAAATCATGAAAAATCCGTTGAAGAACCGGGGAATATGCGGTTTGATGTTTTGCAGGCCACTGATGATCCGGGCCGCTTCTTGCTCTACGAAGCTTATGAAACTCAGGCTGCGGCCAAAGCGCACAAACAAACATCACACTACCTGACATGGCGCGAAACAGTAGCTCCCATGATGGCTAAACCACGCCATGGGGTGCCCCACAAAGTAATTGCTCCGCGAAACATTAAAAACTGGTAATCATGGATTTTAAAATTGCAGGAATTCCTGAAATCGTTTTTGGTGCCGGGAAAATAAGTCAACTTGGAAAATTGGCTTGGAAATATGGCAAAACTGCATTGCTGATAACCGGAAGCAGTCATTTGAAGCAATCGGATTTTTGGCCTGTTATCGTTAAGAGCATGCAGGATGAAGGGGTTTACATCATCAATGTTTCTTTTCAGCATGAGCCATCGCCTGATTTTATCGATTCGGTGGTGATGGAACACCGGGATAGAAAAGTTGATGTGGTGATTGCCATTGGTGGCGGCAGCGTGGTGGATGCCGGCAAGGCTGTATCGGCGATGCTGCTTCAGAAAAAGCGGGTTAAAACCTACCTGGAAGGCGTTGGAACCGGTGAGGCCCATGACGGGCGTAAGGTTCCGTTTATTGCTATCCCTACAACATCAGGCACAGGCAGCGAGGCCACCAAAAATGCCGTGCTTAGCTCGGCTGGAAGAACTTTCTGGGGCTGGAATACCAGCCTTTCAAGGTGT
>CAYNDN010000132.1:1697-10175 GCA_964395075.1 uncultured Lentimicrobiaceae bacterium
TGCGACATGATAATTTTGTCCCCGATATTGCCCTGATCGATCCACAGCTCATGCTTTCATGCCCGAGGAATGTGACGGCCTCAACCGGAATGGATGCTATTGTACAGTTGTTAGAATCCTATGTTTCCACAAAAGCCAACCCCATGACAGATGCGCTGGCATGGAGCGGGATGGAAATGGCAGCCAAAAATCTTCTGCCAGCTTCTGGCGAAGAAGCCGGCAATGTTGAAGTCCGGACCGGAATGGCTTATGCCGCACTGATGTCGGGCATTACACTGGCCAATGCAGGGCTGGGAGCTATACATGGTTTTGCCTCTGTGATAGGTGGATATTTCAGGATTCCGCACGGTGTTGTTTGTAGTAGTTTGTTTGCACCCACTGTTAAAATGACCATCGAAAACCTGGACAGAGAAAGCAATAACTTTTTTGCACTTGAAAAATTTGCCAAAACCGGTTTTCTGCTGTCAGGTGTTGAAGGGCAGGATATTGAAACCGGATGTGGTTTGCTTGTGGATACCTTATACAAATGGACGGATGATTTGGAAATTCAAAAACTCGGGCATTATGGAATTGAAGAGTTCCATCTCGATATGATTGTTGCCGAAACGGGCCAGAAAAACAATCCTGCCAAACTTACCGATCAACAGTTAAAAACCATTCTGACAGAGCGGTTGTAGCGTTTTAAATCCGAGGCTGAAAATAAGATTAATTCCAACCCCGAATGTAAGCTATTGAACTCGGTTTATTGCTTCTGCTGCTCTCCCAATAAAAACGAAAGTGGACGGGTAATGGGATCGAACACGAAATACTGGATTATGACCAGCTCCTTTTCCTTTTCGAGCCAGGCATAAAGCCTGTTTACATCGTGCGGGAAAAGATTGCCTTCGAGGTCTTCCTGTTGTGCAATATTGGCTCGTCTGTAAGTTGTAACTTTGGTAGTGTTCCCGTTTGTATCGGTGAGTTGGATGATATTTACAGGTGGTTGTGATGTGATGGAATCCTGAAATTCGGAGGTGATGTCTTCATAGGAAACCTCAAAGCGAATGTTTCGATAGGCATTGATAAAATCGATAACGCGGGTCGTGTCAAAGCCTTCAAATTCTTTTCCGGTTGCAAGTTGACTGAGTTTTACATCCTGATCGCTATATTTATCAATCCTGAACGATTCATCCGGTTGCTGGGGGAACTCAACCTGTATTGCACTGATCTGATCCGGTTTCCTGGCAAAAATGGTATGGTCGCGCCAATCGCTCACGTAGGCTGTATATCTCGCCGAAACATATCCTTTGAACCCGGGAATATAAACAACGAATGGTGTATCCGACCCTTCTTTTAGCATAAAGGTTCCCATATTGTCGGGGGTTGCAGGTCCAACATAATATACCATGGTCTTTTTTTCATGCGGAAAAAGTTCGATGATATTAGAGATGTTTATACGTGGGACAATCTGATAAATTTCAACTTTTGTTGATGCTGCCGCCAAACGCTTAATGATGGTATTATAACTCGATTTCGAAACCGGGGCTTTCACGGCAAGCCTTTGCATGGTGTTCAACAATAGTTCTACGCCTTCCTTGCGGGCTTTCAGCGAATCGTTCAATGTCCAGAAACCGGGCTTCTCCTCTTTAAGCAGCACCTCATTACCCCGCATATCGGCCATAAAAATTTTGGTTACTGAGGCTGTATCATCAATAACAAAATTGGCAACTTCGCTGCGGAGGGTACCGGCACGGTTTTGCATGATTAAAACCACGGCTGCGGCAGCTAAAATGATGACCAAAAATATTGTTAGTCTGTTTCTTTTCATGTCAGATTATATAAACCAAATCAAATTAAAAACTTTATTAAACTGATTGATACAAATGTTAATTGGGAAAAATTATTGCCTTTCAGACTAACGGTCGTAAAACTGTTGCATTTCGGTGTTGCCCAACAAACCGTATAAATGACTCAGGTTACGTTTGGCCTGGGCGTTTTCAGGTTCTATTTCCAGCGCGTTTTTAAATGCTGTTATAGCATTATCGTAATCCTGCAACATGTAATAACAGTTGCCTGCATTGATGATGGCACCAACGTATTCCGGTGATAGTTCAACAGCTTTCCGGAATTGCACAAGGGCTTCCTTGTAATTTTGAGCATCCACAAACAGGTTACCCAATTCATAATAATGTTGTGGGTCTGTTGAACTTTCTGTTTTCATAGCGTTCAACTGACTGTTAAAAGCATTTTGAACCAGCGGCAGATTGCTTCTTGCGGTAGCATTATGCGGATCAATCTGCAATGACCGTTTCAACAACCTGAGGGCCTCACCATGTTCACCTTTCATATAATGGGCCAATGCCATGTTCGACAACGTGGTTGAACTGCCCTGGTTTGCTTTTTTGTAATATTCGATGGCTTTGTCGTAATCACGCAACTGATACCAGGCATAGCCAAGCTTAAAGTAGGCTTCACCAAAACGGGGGTTGATCTCCAACGATTTTTGAACTTCGGCTATACCTTTTTGCATCAGCGAATCTTTTATAGCAGGATCTTTTGCTGCTACCGACTGGTTGATGAGCTCGCTGCCATAATGTTTTCGCAACAGCGCACTTTCGCCACCATAAATCACATCGGTAGAAAACAGGGTGAAATTATTTTTCCATACCGGATTCCGGGCAATAGTACGACCGGAATAAAACAGGATCAGCACTGAAATAATGCCTAAAAATGCTTTGGACGGCAACGGTTTAAAATCGTAAATGATCCGGTGGGTTTTCCTTTCGCGGGGCAACAGTTTGAATATGATATAGCTGATCGCCAGTGAATACCCAAGTACCGGGGCATACAAAAAACGCTCGGCCATGATACCGCCGCGTGTGATAATAAATGCCAGACCTACTGACAGGGTTATACCAAAATAGAAAATGGAAAATGAAAGAATGTTTTTTCGTTTCAGGTTTTTGAGAGCTAAAAAGGCCAGTGTTAGTAATATGATCAGTGAAAGCCATACCACGGGGCTATCGAATCCGGCTTCCGGAATCTGGTTGTATGAATAATCATAAATCAACCTCACCGGCATCACCAGCCTCCACAAATACATCCCGAAAATAAACAACATAGTTGGAACCCGGCCAGACATTTCCTTGTAGGGGTAAACGTTCATCTCGTTGGGTGGACTGCCCGAAAGGGTGCCGATCAAATTGAATTTCAGCACCATGAATAACCCCGAAACAATTATGAAAGCAAGGGTGATAGCAGCGATCTGTCCTCCTTTTTTTGGTGTGAAGAAATACAACATAAAAGGCACAACCGCCAGTGTGGTCATGGCCGTTTCTTTGGACGTGAGTGCCAGGAAATAAAAGATCAGCGACAAAGCCATAGTAGGGATGTATTTATTTTTGGCATAATTGTATGCCAGCCACAGGGCCAGGGTGCTATTCAGAAAACTCAGTGTCTCGTCGCGGCTCTTGATGTTGGCAACAACCTCGGTGTGGACCGGGTGTGCCATAAACAGCAGTGTGGCTATCAATACAAAAAATGGCATGCGTTTGAACAACGTGGCCAGAAACCCAAAAACCACCATCCCGGTGAGTGCATAAAGCAACACATTGATAAAATGCATGATATGCGGATTGTTGCCATGCAAAGCATTTTCGATGGCAAAAGAGATATGCGAAAGCGGCCTGTAGTAACCCAGGTTTTGGTTGGAGGCAGCCCAGTAGTTGGTGGTCATTAGTTCGCCAATGCCGTCCCAGCCCTGTTGCACCATCCGGTGGTTTACGATTTGCGGCAGATCGTCAAGTGCAAATTCGTTTGTGATACTGTTGCCATACAGCACAAAAGCAAAAACAAAAGGAATCCAGTACATGAAACTAGGAATGGTTTTTTCTTTACCCGCCATTATTTCTCCGTGGCCGCGATGTTTGTGTTTTTGAGATTTTTTAGTACTCATTTGATGATATGTTTCTACCGAAATATTTTAAAATATGATATATGACCTTCATTCCTGACCGCCCTGCAAACCGTGACATGCCTTCTCCCAATGGAGAATGGAGTATCGTAGTACAGGCCGGTAACAGCATGCAGTATTAAACGTCAAAAAAGAACGCTATCAATTTCACTTTCAAATCGCCGGTGCGATGGTAGTTTCCTCACAAAAAGATGAGGACTGAGAAACTTACTTCGCATATTTCCGTTTGCGAATGATGTTGAGAACTATGCCGAAAATGATTACCAACAACACAGGCAAAACTGTGTTAAGCACCTGCCAGTAAAGCCGTTCATCTTCAACTTTCGTGCGATCGAGCAACCGGAGTTTCAGGTCGCGTGAGCGAATGGATATCAATCCGGAGTCGTCGGTTAAATAGTTCATGGCATTCAAAATTAACTCTTTGTTGCCAAATTGTTGCCCGGTATATCGATCGTAGCCCAATGGAAGCGGCAATACCTGCCCACCACTCCGCTGAAACTGATTTTTAATCACATCACCGTCAGATATCACAATCATTCGGGTTTCCTTGCTTTTTGCCTTAAAGTTTATTTCCTGGCTTTCCATGATCTCGGGCGGAACCCTGTTGTTAAACAACGATTCAAACTCGCCTTCAATTTTTGCCATCACAGGCACCGATTCTTTGCGATACAATCTTTCATCAGGTTGCCGGCCCACAATATCCAGGGTAATGTAAACAGGTGCATTCACTGTTCTTGAATATTTTGAAGAGTGCAGCAACACCTCCTTATTCAGATCACCTGTTGATTCCACAAACTCGATACTGCTCACAAATTCTGTTTTGATGGCATTCAGGTTTTTTACGATGGGATTGTTGGACAGTGGTGTGATAATGGGGAAATAAAACCACGGAAAAAACTCAAACTGGGGTTGTCCGCCAACATCACCAACTTTAACCGGAATGGGCAAGGCGTTGAGGTCCATCACCAGATTGCTGTTCAGGCGAAACCCATATTTAAAAAACATGTCCGTTAAACGCAGGTCATTTTCCAGCCCTATGGTTTCGGCATTGAGTTGCAGGCTGTCCATGCTGGCAGTAACCGGATCGATGAGCCACAGCACTCTTCCGCCACGCATAATATACTGGTCGATGATAAATTTGTCTTTGTCGCTGAATGCCGAATCGGGTTTTGCGATGATGATTGCCGCGTATTTATTTTTTAACCTTGTGGTCAGCGAATCTATCTGTATGCGTTCTGTCAGGCTGTTGAGTTTTTCATCCAGCCTCATCCATTCTACCGTATAGTATTCGCTCAACCCCACGTAGGCATCAGCGGTTTCGTCTTTGCTCAGTTCGCCGTGGCCCTGGATAAAGGCAATTTTTGGCCGGACGTTATCAGTAAGTTTACGAATGGCATCCGCCAGTGCAAATTCTAAATTTTGAATGGAGCTGTTGAGGATTTCATCAGGCGGGGCACTCTGCTTTGAAGCCAGCAAATTCACCGGCATTTCAAGGCTTCGATAGGTGGCGATGGCCCCTGGAAAAATTATTTTTTGGGAGGTGCCATCCTTGGTTTTCACGTTCAACTCGGTTGGCTCCAGGCCTTTATCAATCAGCATAGTGTAGATGTCCTGCCTTTCGCTGTTGTCGCTGCTTGCCAATGGGTTGATAAATTCGAATTCGATGTTCTTGTTGAATGCGCGAAACTCCCGGAGCATGTCCCGGGTTTCACGGGAAAGTCTTTTAAATCCAGCGGGAAATTCACCATCGAGATACACCCTGAAATAAACCAGGTCGTTGATCTCAGCAAGCATATCTTTGGTGGCATTCGAAAGAGAATATCGCTTTTCGCTGGTCAGGTCGAAACGCGTGTAAATGTATGATCCGATCACATTCAGCAGGATAACGATGAGCAGCCCGAGCAGCAGTTGCGTAACGTTCACCATCTTCATGTTTTGCTTTCTGTTCTTTTGTTCTTGGTCCTTCATCGCTACAATTTCCTGCTTTCAAGGGTTAGTTTGGTGAGTAAAATAAAAAATGCCACAAGGCTCACAAAATAGATGATGTCACGGGTATCAATCACGCCACGGCTCATTGAAATATAATGGCTGTTGATGCCCAGCGATTTGATGAGCAGATCAACCGGCCCGAACAATTCCAGCGAATGGATAAAATCGAAACCCACATAAAAAAACAGGCTCAGGAAAACCGCCAGAATAAACGATACGATCACATTATTGGAAACCGATGAAGCGAAAATCCCGATGGCCGTGAAGGAAGCACTGAGGAACAATAGCCCGATGTAGGAACCCCACATTCCGCCGGTATCAATGTTGCCTTTGGGCAGTCCGAGCTGATACACCGAATAAAAATAGATGAGTGTGGGAAGCAGCGAAAAGATTACCAGCACCAACCCGGCAGCATATTTGGCCAGTATGATCTGTAAATCGGTGAGTGGTTTGGTGAGCAACATTTCGATTGTACCGCTCCGGTTTTCATCGGCAAACGAACGCATGGTGATGGCCGGGATGAGAAACAAAAACACAAAGGGTGCGATCATGAAAAGTCCTTCGAGACTGGCATAGCCAAAGTCGAGGATGTTGAAGTTGGAGGCAAAAACCCATAAAAACAACCCGTTGATTAGCAGAAACACCGTGATGACGATGTACCCGATCAGCGAGCTTAAAAATCCGTTTACCTCTTTTTTTAGTAACGTGAGCATGTTATTCTTTTTCTTGTTCGTATTCGGGTTCAGTCACGGGGTGAATCATTCGTTAACGAATGATTCACCCCGTGACTTTTCTTTTTCCCGCAAACTTTCCAACGTTTAAAGCCGCGAAAATAATACAATTAAGGGGAATAGTTCATCCGGTTGAATAACCAAAAAGCAAAACTGATGGGCGTATTCTTTGCAGGTATTATAAACGCCTAAGGGTTTCAGGTTTTATTAGTATTTCTTTATTCTGAAATAGCAACCCACTTATTCTGAAATAGTAACCCAACAAATTTTAATACCACCATTGTTAATTTTTCATAATTGCAATTTTTTCCAAATACTCCGAAAATAGCTCCGGTCGATATTTTTTCTACTTTTGCACTTTAATTTTAAACACCAGAAAATTAGCAGTTTCAAATTATAAAAAGCATAGCTCATGGAAAGAATCACAGTGATTGGAGCCGGTAATGTTGGTGCAACTTGTGCCAATGTAATTGCTCATAAAGACCTTGCAAAAGAAGTAGTTCTTGTAGATATTAAAGAAGGTGTTGCCGAAGGTAAAGCCCTCGATATCTGGCAAACTTCTTCAATCAATAATTTCGACACCCGCGTGGTAGGTGTTACCAACGATTATCTTCGCACCAAAGGTTCGGGTATTGTGGTAATTACATCAGGTGTGCCGCGTAAGCCCGGCATGAGCCGCGATGATCTCATCAAAACCAATGCAAGCATCATTGCGGATGTTACCGAAAAGGTGATAAAATACTCACCCGAAGCCATCATTATCGTGGTGTCGAACCCACTTGACGTGATGACCCATGCAGCCTGGAAAGCTGCCAACAAGCCCAACAGCAAAGTATTCGGAATGGCAGGTATCCTCGACACCGGCCGCTATACCGCTTTCCTCGCCGATGCACTGGATGTTTCCCCGAAAGATATTCAGGCACTGTTGCTCGGTGGCCATGGCGACTCCATGGTACCCCTGCGCAGATACACTTCCGTTAAGGGAATTCCCATCACCGAGTTGCTCGGCAAAGATGAAATTGATAAGATTGTTGATCGTACCCGCAAAGGAGGTGGTGAGTTGGTAAACCTCATGGGAACCTCAGCCTGGTATGCACCGGGTGCCGCAGCCGCACAAATGGTTGAAAGCATCGTGGATGATCAGAAACGTATATTCCCGGTTTGTGCCATGCTCAACGGAGAATATGGAATTAGTGATCTTTACATCGGTGTACCCGTAAAACTTGGGAAAAATGGTATCGAAGAAATTATCGAACTCAACCTCAACGAACGGGAATACAAACTTCTGCACGAATCAGCAAATCATGTGCGTGGCCTGGTAAAGGTACTCGATGATCTGAATATTTTTGGCGACTGAGGCCGAAGAAATAAATAATATTGCAGGCATTCCGGATTTGTCCGGGATGCCTGCTTTGTGTTTTTAAAAGTGTTAAATGAAAAAATTAGCTGTACTTACAGGTGCAGGCATTAGTGCCGAAAGTGGCTTGCAAACCTTTCGCGACAGCACCGGGCTTTGGCGGAATTACCGCCCTGATGAGGTGGCAAGCCCCATCGCCTGGGCACGTGATCCGGAAATGGTTTTGGATTTCTATAATATGCGCCGTAAGAAATTGCTGGAGGCAGAGCCCAATGCTGCTCACTTAGCCCTGGTATCGCTGGAAAAATATTTCGATGTGCAGATTGTTACCCAAAATGTGGACGACCTGCACGAACGAGCCGGTTCCTCCAAAATACTACACCTTCATGGTGAACTGCGTAAAGCCAGGAGCACCGGTGATCCAAACCTGATTTATAGCATTGAAGGAT
>CAYNDN010000133.1:0-4690 GCA_964395075.1 uncultured Lentimicrobiaceae bacterium
ATATCCATCGCTACAAAACATGGAACCTCACCATCGACCTCATGCAAGATTATTTTTTAACGGGGGTGGGAGCCGGTAACTGGAAAATAAACTCAAGATATTATTTTGAAGGAGCCGGATTTAATAAGGATCAATTAAATTGGCTAAGACCACATAACGATTACCTCTGGGTAATTTCTGAAAAAGGCATTTTTGGCATCTTGGCATTTCTGGGGATGTTTGTTTGGGTAATATTTTTGGGTATAAAAATATTATTTGGCAGCAACAATCGCGATGAAATAATTTTCGTGCTTTTAATGATGATGGGTATTTTTGCATATATGATCGTCTCTTTTTTTACCTTTCCGCTTGAACGCATGAATCATCAGGTTTACCTTGCGCTTATGTTTGCCTCGGTAAGTGCGGTTTACTATAAAAATTATAAAACCAAAAAGCTCAACTTTAAGCCCGTATTACCAATCCTTGTCGCATTACCACTCCTGATTTATGGAGTTGTTTATGCAACCTCGGTATTACAAATGGAAACAAAAGTAAAAGAGGCTCGCTACTATCACCGCAGTGAACAATGGAATAAGTTGCTCGATATTTCAAAAACCATTCCCTCAACATTTAAAACCTTAGATGCCGAAGCTATGCCTGTTGCGTGGTACAGTGGTTTATCCAACTCAAAACTCGGAAACGTTGAAGAAGCCAACCAGGCCTATTACAATGCCTGGTTGGCTCACCCCACCCGCATTCAGGTTATCAATAATTTGGGCAGAACTTATTTTCAACTGGAGGAGTATGAAAAAGCCAGGGATGCATTTCTAATATCATTAAAAATATTACCTGATTATTTTGAAGCTTTGGTTAATATCACATCATCGTATATGCAACTCGGTGATTATGAATCAGCAAACTCATATTTTGTAAAAATAAAAGGCCGGGAAAAAAATAAAAACCTCAAAAGAATGGGTGTTAAAATAAGGGCTGAACTGGAAAAACAGGGTAAACCACCAAAGCCGGTTAACTTCAATTTATAGTAACTTCATTTTTGGTTTTGGCTTGTCCAAGTTGGGAAGTGAACATGTGTTTTTATGAATAGGCCAGGTTAGAGAAAATCGATGATAGTATTTCTGATGAATGCCGTTTATTATCTTGCCGACTGCTTGAATAAAAAACCATTTATCAATATGAGTTTTAATTTTTTTTTAAAGAATTATTAACCGATTAACATATAGTTTCAAATTATTTTACTTTTGCCCCGGTTTAACGAAATTATAATCCAATGAACGAGAAACTTCAGGAGCTAACCAATAAAATTTACCAGGAAGGCCTGGAAAAAGGGAAACAGGAAGCTGAAGAAATTGTGAGCAAAGCAAAATCTGAAGCTGATGAAATATTGAAAGCTGCAAAGAAAGAGGCTGAACAAATCTCAGAAAAAGCGAAAAATGATGCAGCCGAATTAAAAAAGAATACTGAGTCGGAATTGTCGCTTTCCACCAAGCAGGCAATCAACACCATAAAACAAAAAATTTCTGATGTAATGGTTGATGCCGCAATTGACGAATCCATTGGCAAAAGTTTTGAGGATAAGGAGTTTGTGAAAAAACTCATGCTTCTAATGGCTGAAAATTGGGATAAAATTGAAAAAGAAGGAAAGGACGTAATGTTTTTCCTTTCGGAGAAGGATCATAAACAATTGGAAGGATTTCTTAAAAAACAGGTTGCTGATAAAATTAAAGGTGGCCTTCATATCAACTTCGAAGAAGGTATTAATAGCGGTTTTAAACTCGGGCCAAAAGCTGGTGGTTACAAACTTAGCTTTACAGAAGAGGATTTCTCCAGATTCTTTAAGCAGTACCTGCGCCCAAGAACCCGCAAATTTTTTGCTGAAGACTAACAGATGGGTATGCAATTAAAGCGAGACTATCACTATTTGGTGGCCGGTTTGCCCGATCTTCTATTGGACGAAGGAAGGCAAAAGGCTACCGTTGCGCAATTCAAATCCGAATTTGAAAGCAATCTCCATCCCCATGATTACAAGCTTGTGTCATTGCTGTTTCTTAAGTGGGATAATGCCAACCTGCTGAACCTCCTGATGAAGAAATACAAGAAATTTATCGGTTTTGGTAATTTTTTGAGGGAAACAATGGAGGATGAAATCAAAGATCCTGAAAACAGGCTGCTGCCTTATCAATCAAAATTTATCCTGAAATATAAATCCGGAGAAAAGGAAAATTCAGCAACATCGTGGGAAACAGAACTGGATAATGATTTTTTTGAATACCTGCTTCACACCGAAAACCAATTTCTCAGGGAATGGTTTGAATTTAAGTTGAACCTTCAGAACATCACAACTGCACTGGCATGCCGTCATCATAAAATTTCTCCGGAGGATCAACTTGTTTGTAAAAACTTTGTTACCGAACAAATTTTGCGAAGCAACGCAAACGATTTTGGCCTGATGCAGGAATTTCCGGAAATAGAGAAGATTCTGGCAGCATGGGAAAATTCGGAATCACTCACCCATAGAGAAAAGGCTATTGATCAATTGAAGTGGGATTGGATTGATGAAAAAACATTCTTCCACTATTTTACAATAGAAAAACTTTTGGGTTTTATGCTTCAGCTTGAGATGGTTGAACGATGGATGAAACTTGATGAGGATACCGGGCAAAAACTATTCAATAAACTTCTGGCAAGCCTTGGCGAAAGTTTTGAACTACCTGAGGAATTTAATTTACAATATGTTAAACGTAAATAAATTATTTTATGAATAGATTAAAATCGGCATTGTTAGCAATTGTGTTTTCTTTTGTTATGCTCTCACAGCATGGTTGTATCGGGTCATTTCATTTGACCAAAAACCTTTATAACTGGAATAAAAATGAAGTGGGCGGCAAATGGGGCTCTGAGTTGGTGTTTCTTGCATTTGTAATAATACCTGTTTATTCTGTTTCGTTGCTTGCCGACGGGATTGTGCTGAACTCAATAGAGTTTTGGACAGGTGAAAACCCGATTGCCATGAAAGATGGTGAAAAAGAAACCCAGATTGTGCAAAGTGGTGATGATACCTACAAGTTATCAGCCGAGAAAAATAAAGTGCATGTAGAAAAACTTACCGGCAAAAACAGCGGTGAAGAGGGTGATTTTATCTGGAATGAAAAAACTGAAAACTGGACATGGATTGGCGAAGGACAGCAATTTGATTTAAAGCATTAGCCGGTATTTTTATTCTGGATTTCAAATTATTTGAAAAACATTTAATGATCAATATATGACACAAGGTGTAGTAGCAGGAATTATATCAAATCTTGTGATTGTGGAGGCAAACGGACCCGTATCACAAAATGAGATTTGTTTTATCAAACTGGGTGACACAAAATTGATGGCCGAGGTGATCAAGGTGTTGGGCGACAATGCTTATGTTCAGGTTTTCGAAAGTACACGAAACCTGAAAATTGGCGATACAGTTGAGTTTATGGGCCACATGCTTGAAGCAACCCTGGGGCCTGGCATCCTCTCCAAAAACTTTGACGGACTTCAGAATGACCTGAACAAAATGAAGGATGTTTTCCTGAAGCGTGGCGAATACACCAACCCGCTTGAGGACGATAAACTGTGGGAATTCAAACCCATTGCAAAGCCAGGTGATCTGGTTCAGGCTGCGTCCTGGATTGGTGAGGTGAAAGAAAACTGGATTCCCCACAAAATCATGGTTCCTTTCAAATTCAAGGGCAAGTTCACGGTTAAAGAAGTGGCTCAGGAAGGCAAGTATACCATTCATGATACCATTGCTACAGTTGAAGATTTACAGGGCAGGGAACACAAAATTACGATGGTTCAGAAATGGCCGGTAAAAGTTGCGGTAAGAGCTTACAATGAAAAACCACGCCCCTTTAAAATGATGGAAACCGGGATTCGCTGTATCGATTCACTGAACCCCATTGTTGAAGGAGGCACCGGTTTTACTCCGGGACCTTTTGGAACCGGCAAAACCGTCTTGCAGCATGCGCTTTCAAAACATGCCGAGGCTGATATGATCATTGTTGCTGCCTGCGGTGAGCGTGCCAACGAGGTGGTGGAAATATTTACAGAGTTTCCTGAACTTGAAGATCCGCGCACCGGTCGCAAGCTGATGGAACGAACAACCATCATTGCCAATACATCAAATATGCCTGTTGCAGCCCGTGAGGCTTCTGTTTACACAGCCATGACTCTTGCCGAATATTACCGTTCAATGGGTTTGAAAATTCTCATGCTTGCGGACTCCACATCACGCTGGGCTCAGGCACTGCGCGAGATGTCGAACCGTATGGAGGAACTTCCTGGCCAGGATGCTTATCCCATGGACCTTCCGGCGATTATCTCAAATTTCTATTCACGTGCCGGATTTGTTTACCTGCCCAACGGAAAAACCGGCAGTATCACATTTATTGGTGCTGTATCTCCGGCTGGCGGCAACCTCAAGGAACCTGTAACGGAATCTACCAAAAAAGCAGCACGTTGTTTTTATGCGCTTTCGCAGCAACGCGCCGACAGCAAAAGATACCCAGCAGTTGACCCGATCGAATCTTACTCAAAATATCTTGAATATGACGAGTTCATAGAATACCTGAGTGAGCATGTCTCAGATCAGTGGTTCGACCAGATTCAGTATGCACGCAACCTGCTGATCCGCGGTAAGGAAGCCTCGGAACAAATCAAT
>CAYNDN010000133.1:4700-9231 GCA_964395075.1 uncultured Lentimicrobiaceae bacterium
TTGAATACCACGTTAGGTATTGGAAAGCAGAAGTATTTGATTATGTGATCCTCCAACAGGATGCCTTCGATAAAATTGATGCATCCACACCCATTGATCGCCAGAAATATATGATGGATATGATCATGGGAATTGTCAAGGATGATTATGAGTTTGAAAACTTTGAAGATGTAAATAAATATTTCAGGAGCGTGATCAACCTGCTGAAGCAAATGAACTATTCTGTTTTTGAATCGGATGAATTCAAAAAATTTGAAGTAGAACTGAAAGAATTGCTCGCAACACGCACTGTTGCCGAAACCGCGTAAATTAAGAAATCTAGATTTTTATGGAAACTCAGGCATTTCAAAAGATATATACCAGGATCGACCAGATCACTAAAGCTACCTGTTCGCTAAAAGCTACAGGAATTGGTTATGATGAGTTGGCACTCGTTGGCGGGCGATTGGGTCAGGTTGTAAAAATTCTCGGAGACAGTGTTACCCTGCAGATTTTTGGTGGCACCGAAGGCATCCCGAACAATGCAGAAGTAACCTTTTTGGGCAAGGCTCCAACCCTGCACGTTAGTGATGACCTGGCAGGCCGGTTCTTCAATGCTTATGGCGACCCAATTGATGGTGGTCCTAAAGTAGAAGGCCGTGAAGTTGAAATTGGCGGTCCGTCAGTAAACCCCGTTCAACGCAAAAAACCAAGTAACATGATCTTTACCGGAATTGCCGGCATCGACATGAACAACTCTTTGGTTACAGGCCAAAAGATCCCATTCTTTGCCGACCCCGATCAACCGTTCAATGTGGTTATGGCCATGGTGGCACTTCGTGCTAAGGCCGATAAGATTATTCTTGGAGGGATGGGGCTGACCAACGACGACTATCTTTTTTATAAAAATGTATTTGACAATGCAGGGGCATTAGACCGCATTATCAGCTTTGTAAATACCACCGACGACCCACCTGTTGAAAGGCTGCTGATTCCGGATATGTCGCTCACCGCAGCTGAGTATTTTGCAGTTGAGAAAAATGAAACCGTGCTTGTACTCCTCACAGACATGACCCTGTTTGCTGATGCTCTGGCCATTGTATCCAACAGGATGGACCAGATACCTTCAAAGGACAGTATGCCGGGTTCCTTGTACAGCGACCTTGCGCGTATCTACGAAAAAGCGGTTCAGTTCCCTGCCGGTGGTTCAATCACTATTATTGCTGTTACAACACTTTCAGGCGGAGATATCACACACGCCATTCCTGATAATACAGGCTATATTACTGAAGGCCAGTTATACCTAAGGCGCGATACAGATATTGCAAAGGTTATCGTTGACCCGTTCAGAAGTTTGTCAAGGTTGAAGCAAAACGTTATCGGGAAAGATACCCGCGAGGACCATGCACAGGTGATGAACGGTGCGATTAAGTTATATGCTGAAGCTGCCAACGCCAAAACAAAACTCGAAAATGGCTTCGATCTCACTGATTTTGATGAACGTGCTTTGAGCTTTGCAAAAGCATATTCAAATGATCTTTTGGCAATCGACGTAAATATTGGTGGAGAAGAAATGCTCGACAGGACGTGGAAACTCTTTAAAAAATTCTTTTCACCTGCGGAAGTGGGTATTAAACAGGAAATTACAGATAAATACTGGCCAAAAGATGAGTAACAGCTTCGTGCTGGATTTTTCTGAAATCGATAATGATTATTTATGGCAATAAAGTTTCATTATAATAAAACGTCACTACAAGACCTCAATAAGCAGTTGAAGGTTAGGCAGAATGCTTTGCCCACGCTGAAGAACAAAGAGTCAGCATTGCGCATTGAGGTGAAGAAAGCCAAAAAGGAGGCTGAAAGACTGAATGATGAACTGGAAAAGCAAAAGCAGGAAAGTCATGCGTTGTTTAGATTATGGAGTGAATTTGATCCTGCACTTGTATCAGTAAAAGATGTTAAACTTTCAGTTAAAAAGATAGCCGGGGTTAAAACACCCATTCTTGATGGCGTAGATTTCGAGATCAAAAAATTCAGCCTGTTCAATAGCCCGGCCTGGTTCCTTGATGGTATTGACCTGATTAAGAAACTTGCAAAGATTGGATTGGAAAGGGATGTTTATGTGAGGAAAATGGAACTGCTAAACTTTGCAAGGAAGAAGACCACACAAAAGGTTAACCTTTACGAAAAGGTTCAGATTCCCGGTTACGAAGAGGCTATCCTGAAAATAAAACGATTTATGGAAGACGAGGAAAACCTTTCCAAGGCTGCTCAAAAGATTGTTAAAAGCAGGATAGAACAAAAAGAAAAGGAGGGCGCATGATTCTTCCCATGAAAAAATATTCTATGCTGATCCATCACAAGCAGTTTCATGCTTTCTTGAAAAGTCTGCAGGCACTTGGTGTGGTGGATGTGGTGGACCGGGGAATTGAACCGGATGAAGATACCAATTGCGAAATACAGCGTGTTCAGCAGTTTGATCGTGTCATTAAATTCCTCAAGGAGCGCGAACAGGATGACAGCCCGGAAAAAACCAACCTCATGCCCGGAAAAATTCTGAAAATCGTACTTCAGTCTCAGGCTGAACTTGAGGATCTGCGGCAAAGAATTTCGGTGCTTGAAAAGCAATATAAAGTATTGCGCCCATGGGGAAATTTCTCTCCCGACACTTTAAAAAAACTTGAAGAACAGGGTTTTAATCTGCGGTTCTTTAGTATTTCGCAGCACCGGTTCAAAACCGAATGGCTTGCAGAATATAACCTTGAAATTATAAATGAAACTGAGGGGCAAACTTTTTTTGTTGTTGTTAGCCAGGGAGAAGAAAAGATTGTTCTTGATGCTGATGAGGTGAGAGCCCCGGACAGGTCAGCCAGCGACGTAAAAAAGGAAATCGATGAACTCAGGGCAAAAATTGAATCTACTGAAAGCTTTTTCCGTGAGCATGCCCGCGCATATCTCCCTAAGGTTATCGGAGCCCGTAACGATACCGAAGACCGCATATCATTTGACAATGTTAAGCAGAATGCTGCAAACGAAGTAGATGACAGGTTGAAGATTATTGAGGGTTGGGTGCCAAAATTAAAAATGAATGTGGTCAATGATTTTCTCGATAAACAGGGGGTTTTTTATATCATTGACGATCCAACAAAAGATGATAAAGTTCCGGTTATGCTTAAAAACGGTAAGTTCAGCCGTTTGTTCGAGCCCATCGGAAACCTCTATTCATTGCCCAATTACAAAGAGTTGGATATTACACCCTTCTTTGCTCCATTTTATATGCTCTTTTTTGGTTTCTGTCTTGGTGATGCCGGTTACGGATTATTAATTATGTTAGGAGCCCTTATTGGTTTAGCCTACGCATCCAAAAAAGTTAAACCATTGCTGGTACTTGGTTTTTTGTTGGGACTTTCAACAACAATTATGGGAATAGTTGGTGGCACTTTCTTCGGAATAATGCTTGCTGATCAGCCCTGGCCCTGGCTTAGTGCATACCAGGAACATTTTGTGTTGAACAATGACCAGATGATGCTACTGGCTTTAGGTTTAGGATATGCACAGGTGTTGTTTGGTATGTTCCTTAAAGCAGCTAACCAAATTGTGCAGTTCGGGTGGAAATTTGCAGTTTCACAGTTTGGGTGGATTTTGATTGTTATGTTCACCATCCCTTTTTATGTGATGACCACCTTTGATTTGATTGATCCGAAAATTGGAAATAAAATATGGCAAATAACACTTATTACTGGTGCCATACCTGCAATGTTTTTCAATACTCCGGGTAAGAATATTTTTCTCAATATTGGAACCGGCGTTTGGAATACCTATAACATGGCATCAGGGTTGTTGGGTGATGTGCTTTCATATATCCGTTTGTTTGCCCTGGGTATATCAAGTGCTATTTTAGGAAACGTATTTAACAAACTGGCTGTGGACCTCAGCCCCGACACATTTATTGTGGGGCAATTGGTGATGATACTCATTTTGTTATTTGGCCACAGTCTTAATTTCTTTATGGCAGTTCTCGGTTCATTTGTCCATCCATTGAGACTGACTTTCGTAGAGTTTTATAAAAATGCGGGGTTCGGTGGTGGCGGTGCCAAATACAAGCCTTTTGGCAAAATAGAAACAACATAAAAGATATAATAAACAAAAATTTTAAAAACAGGAAAATTATGGAACCAATCGTTTTAGCGTACATCGGAATAGGTCTTATGGTAGGATTGTCCGGTATTGGTAGTATTTATGGTGTGTCAATTAGCGGAAATGCAGCTGTTGGAGCAATGAAAAAAAATCCGGATGCTTTCGGTAACTATATGGTTTTGTCGGCGCTGCCATCCACGCAGGGTCTTTATGGTTTTGTGGGTTACTTTGTAATGAGTGCTGCCTTAACTGCCACCATGGGTTGGTTTGCCGCCGCTGCAGTATTGGGCGCCGGATTGACCATGGGCCTCACAGGGTTGTTTTCAGGAATTCGTCAGGGACAGGTTTGTGCCAACGGCGTTGCAGCCATCGGTAGCGGACACAATGTATTTGGAAATACGATGATCCTGGGTGT
>CAYNDN010000133.1:9241-10057 GCA_964395075.1 uncultured Lentimicrobiaceae bacterium
GGTGTTTTTCCAGAGCTTTATGCCATCCTTGGATTGTTGGTTGTCATCCTGATTAATGGGTCGTTGTAAACAGACGAATTTAAGATAAAACCCCACTATTTTGATTAGTGGGGCTTTATTTGGTTTTGGCAATTAACATAACCAGTTGGAAATGAGTAAATGGTGATACAGAAAACATCCAATAGTTCTGATATGCCAAGCTTAATAATTCGATAAGTAATTAATTTTTTTGGTCAGGGATAATGATGGAGTTATTCCTGCTTTTTGTATTTGCTTTTTGGCTCAAGCAACTGAAGTTGCTTGCCCCTCTTAAAAGAGGTTTCTTCTTTCGAAGTGGGCTTATTTTCCTTTTGAGAATGATTGTTATATGTTTTCCAGGTTGGATAGTAATTCTCTGCCTGATTCCCCCAGCAATACCAATTTTCACGATTTCCCCGGGCAAACATTTCTAAGAAGGGTCCCCAACTGCAGGATTCAATTAAATCATACTGCTCATCAGGCTTCCGGCTATGCTCTCTTTTTCTGGAGACTATTATATTCTCTTGTGTTCTTCCGGGTTTTAATGTTCTCGCATTTGTCCCTTTCACACCAAAAAGAATCATCTCTGTAACATTACGGAAATAAAAGCCAACCCCTCTTCTGTCCGGGCCACCATCTTTCCGGATTTTATACCAAATAATGTTACTTTTATAATTGAAGCCCCAATTTCTCATAACTTCAAGGCCTTCATTAAGTAATGCATTAGGAACCCAAAGATAGAGGTGTGCTCTATCTAAAGTATGCTCTACTACAGGAATATCACAAATTTCTCTCAGA
>CAYNDN010000134.1:0-2680 GCA_964395075.1 uncultured Lentimicrobiaceae bacterium
ACTGCACTCAATATTTATTTGTCAAACCCTGAAATTGAGCACATAGATGTTAGTGGAGCTGCGTCTTTAAAAAGTAAAAACACCCTTACAGGCAAAAGTCTATCCCTCAGAGCATCAGGGGCCTCACAAGCTACCCTTGATGTTGAGGTTGAAGAACTGGAGACTAAAGCTTCCGGAGCGTCAAATGTCAAACTTTCAGGTAGTGCATTTTTTCACAGAATTTCGGCAAGCGGAGCTGCAGAGGTAAAGGCCTCCGACCTGGTTACCAACAAAACCGAAGCCGATGCCAGCGGTGCCTCCGAAATCAGGATTAATGCCACCAGGGAAGTAACCAGTTCAAAAAGCGGTGCCGGAAGTATTTCGGTAGCCGGAAACCCTGAAACCATTTCGACTAAAGGGGAGTATAGCGATTGGGATAATTTTAAAACAGGGAATCGCAATGTGGAATCATGGACGCGAGGAGATACTACAATTGTTGAAGTAGGTGGAATAAAACTTGAGGTTATTGATGGCGACTCCACAAAAGTTGCTTTAGGAAATCACAGTCTCGTGGTAGATGACAATGGGCATGTGAAATGGAAACGTAGCAAGATACACAAATTTCAAGGTCATTGGGCGGGTTTTGATTTGGGAGTTAATGGTTACGTTGATAAGGATTTTAACATCAATGTGCCTGATGCATATAATTATCTCACCCTTAAATATGAAAAATCAATCGATGTGCACATCAACTTTTTTGAGCAGAATGTAAACATTATCAATAACAAATTCGGGCTGGTTACCGGTTTAGGACTGCGATGGAACAATTACCGATTTAGTGATAATGTGGTTCTTGTACCGGATAATCCTGATGGTATTGACGGCTATTATGATGATGGTGTGGATGCTAAACCCTGGAGAAAAAGTAAGTTGGTAGTTAATTATTTAACCCTGCCGGTATTTTTTGAATATCAAACCAACAGATTTTCAAATAGCAATAGCTTTCATATTTCTGGTGGTGTATTGTTTGGCTGGAGATATGCTACCCATACCAAGATGCTCTATTTTGACAATGGACGCCAAAAACCCAAAACCTACGATAGCTTCCATCTGCAGCCATTCAGATACGATGCCATGGTAAGAGTTGGCTGGGGGGTGATAAACCTGTATGCAACCTATTCTATGAATGCCCTGTTCAAAGATGGCCGTGGGCCGGAACTTTATCCGTTTGCCATGGGTATTACTTTTCTGAATCTGTAAAATGTTGATCCACAAATAGCTTTGAAGGCTGTCTGATTTTTTTTGGACAGCCTTTTTTATTTACCCCCGAGGCTAAAAATTGTTCTTCCGGCGAAAGCCGAAAGGTAAATGCCGCGCACCAAAAGGAAAGTAGATAAAGCCAGCCACAGCGCATGATTTTCTAATGTGGGTTTGGTGCTAAAATACAGTGCAAGAAAAACCGCCAGTGCCACAAGGATGGAATTTCGCAAATGATTGGAGATGGTTGCGCCCACGTAAACGCCATCCCAGATAAATGCAACAAACGAAATAAGCGGAATGACCACAATCCACGGCAAATAGGGCTTTGCCCCCGAAATAATATCGGCACTACTTGTCATAAGCTGCAACACCAGGCTGCTTCCGAACAGGTTAACAAGTGTAAACCCAAGGCTAACACCCAACGACCAGATAAAAATCTTTTTAACCGATTTCACCAGATTTTTCCTGTCCCCGGCACCAATGTATCTCCCGGCAAGGGCTTCACCTGCATTGGCAAAGCCATCCACAAAATAGGAGAAAAAAATAAAAAATTGAAACAGAATGGTGTTGATGGCAAGGATCAAATCATTGGTTTCAGCAGATTTTGCCGTGAAAAATGACATTGTAAAAATAAGGGCCAGCGTCCGGATAAAAATATCTTTGTTTACCATAAAAAACTTACGAAGTGCTTCAAGGTTTGTCATGGCTTTCCGTTCCCATAATTTGACCAGGTGTCCGAATTTCTTCCTGAAAAAGAAGATGCTCAATGCCAGCCCGGAATATTGGGCCACCAGTGTTCCCCAGGCTACACCGTCGGATTTCAGGTCGAGAACAAAAACAAAAAACATGTTGAACCCAATGTTGAGCAGATTTATTATAATAGCTACAATCATGGGTATCCGGGCATTTTGCATGCCAATAAACCAACCAGTAAAAGCATATACTGAAATAGTTGCCGGTGCTGCCCAAACCCTGATGTAGAAATAACTTTTGGCGTAGTTTTCCACAGCATCACTGCTTTTTAAAACCCAAAAGCCGAACAATTCAATGGGCCACTGCAGGATGATTACCAGCGCACTTCCAAGTAATGCAGCCAGCAATGCCCTTGACAAAATGATGATTGATTCTTTGCTGTCGCCTCTGCCAAATGCCTGGGCCGCAAATCCTGATGTACCCATCCGCAGGAAACTGAATCCCCAGTAAATAAAATTAAAGATCATTCCGCCAATGGCAATGGCTCCGATGTAAACTTCATCGCCCAACCGCCCCATCAGGATAAGGTCAACAATCCCCAGCAAGGGCACCGTAATATTGCTGATGATATTTGGAATTGCCAGATTGAGAATTTTACGATTCATTCTACCAGAATTTGGCGCGAAAATAGGGATATTAAGCTGGTTGTTCGTTATCCGTTAATTGTTATCCGTTATTGGTTCATTTC
>CAYNDN010000134.1:2690-8942 GCA_964395075.1 uncultured Lentimicrobiaceae bacterium
TGTGCGATGGCTGCGTGTAGCTTTTGCTACGCCCAAAAAGCATGAGCATAACGCGTTTGTCAACGCAATTAATGCGAAAAGTATTTCTTTAATAACCAATAACTCAGTAACCCAATAACTCAGTAACCAATAACCTTATCCCCTTCCGTCTAAAATCATACTTTTGCCCACCAAAATTTAAATGCATGTCAAAAGTCATCATACACAACCAGGTAAGCCTTGATGGAGCTATTTCAGGTTTTCAGGTCGATCCGGGAATTTATTACTCAATTGTCAATTCATTTGGCGCAGATATGTACCTCGTTGGTTCCGAAACTGCCAGACAGGGCATCAGGATGTTTTCAAAAATTGTTTCGGAAGAAGAGCCGGCAGATTTTGAAAATAATGCCGACACCAAAAATCAAAACAGTCCGGTCTGGATTTTTCCCGACAGCACCGGGAAACTCCGTGGATTGCTGCACATCTATCGCCGTTACGAACATTGCCGCGATGTGGTTGTGCTCGTAACCGTTGAAACGCCGGAATCATACATCAATTACCTTGAGGACAGAAACTTTAAATATTATATCTGCGGCGATGTGAAAGTAGATTTTAATGTTGCCTTCCAAAAACTGGCCAAAGATTTTTCATGGGAAATTATGCTCACTGATAATGGAGGCATTTTGAGTAGTATTTTGCTGGAAAACGGGCTCGTTGACCAGGTTAGCCTGATAATCTCACCGACACTTACCGGTAAAAAACCACCCAAGTTATTCAGGGAATTGAAATTAGGCAAACGTGTAATTAAACTCAACCCCCTGAAAGCCGAAATTTTGGAAAGTAAAGATGTATTGCTTTTGTTTGATGTGATGAAATAGGATTGGAATTATTTTTCGTTTTCATCTTCAACGATCAAAAAAATCTTTTCATCATCTTTTTTCATGAGGTACTTTTCACGGGCCATTTTTTCCATTACCTCAGGATCGTTTTCAAGCTGTTCATTCAGGGTACTGTCTTTTTTGTATTCCGAAGAATAATACTCTTGTTTTTCCCTGGCTTCATCCAATTCGCGGGCAAGTTTAAACTGACGGAAAAGATTGTCCTGATCGAAAAATGCCAACCACACCACAAAGATGGTGAGAATAAGCACATACCTGTTTTTTAATATTTTACCGAATTTTTCCATTTTAATTTAAGATTTGGTTTTTAAGGTGGGTCAAAATTACAAATCTTATCGGATTTAAAAAATCAAATACTTTGCGAAAAAATAATCCGGTGTTGTTTCGTTGAATTATTTCAAATTATGAAGTCCGCTATATGTTAAAATCCGATTAGCAGTAAAATGCAAAACACTGATTAATAGCTGGTTGCTATATCGCCAGTGAGATCACAAACATTTAGTTATCAATGCTTTAATTGTTTTTTTTATTTTTACCGCCACTTTTAAAAAAAAATTATGAAGTTTATTAACTTTTTACACTAAATATTAAACTTAATTAAAACATCATGAATTACCGTAAATTTACTAACTACAGCTTTTTAACTTTGCTTATGGCTGCCTTTTCAGTCATGACACTCCATGCTCAGGAATTTACCTACCAGGACTCCTGGGGTGATGCTGGTTTCACACTCGAAAAACAAACCCGCTCCAATGTACAGGTCAATTACTCAATTGATCAGTTTCGTCTTGCCGACACCAGGATCAACGACGAAGAAATGCAAAACATCGAAATGGCAGGTGCGCTCATCCCCAACGATGAAGGCATGCCAAATGTTCCCGGATCAAGTCGCTACATTGCCATTCCGGAAGGTGCAAAAGCAACACTCAACGTTTTGGAATATCGCCTTGAAACCATCCAGGGTGTAGAACTTTCTCCTGCTCCACGTATTCCGCTCGACACCGACAAAGGCCCCTTACATTACGAAAAAGGTGCTGTTTACAGCCAAAATGCTTTTTATCCGGCAAATCCATTCCAGATTTCGGAAGTAACCGAAATCAGGGGTGTGGATGTGGTAATGCTTGGTGTAACTCCTTTCCAGTACAATCCAGTAACCAAAGAACTCAAAGTTTTTCGCGATGTAAAAGTTGAAGTAACTTTTGAAGGCGGCAACGGCCAGTTTGGCGATACACGACTGAGAAACCGCTGGTGGGATCCGATTTTGGAAGATGCATTCCTCAACAGCGCATCACTGCCACAGGTTGATTATAACAAAAGGCGCAATGACATCATGAACAGCACACGTGATGCCGGATACGAATATGTAATTGTGGTTCCGAACAATCCGGAGTTTACACAGTGGGCTGATTCAATCAAAAATTTCCGTCAAAAGCAGGGTATCCTCACAGGCATAGTAACCCTCGATGAAATTGGTGGAAACAGTACAAGCGTGTTGGAAAACTATTTTAATGATGCTTACAACAACTGGGATATCCCACCGGCTGCTGTTCTCCTGCTTGCCGATTATGGCAGCAACGCATCAAATACAATTACTTCCCCGATTTGGGATAACTACTGTGCTTCGGATAATATTTATGCCGACGTAAATAATAATGACATGCCCGACATCATTTTTGCCAGGATTACAGCAAACAACGCCAGCCAGTTAGAAACCATGGTAACCAAGTTTATCCATTATGAACAGAATCCTCCAACCAATCCTGATTTTTATGCTCATCCTATCACGGCCTGTGGCTGGCAAACCGAACGCTGGTTCCAGCTTTGTTCAGAGATCGTTGGTGGCTTCTGGCGTGAAACCATGGATAAGGATCCTGTACGTATTAATGCCATTTATTCAGGAACCCCCGGTAACTCATGGTCGAGCACTACTTATGGCAACACCTCTGCCGTAGTTAATTATTTTGGCCCTAACGGACTTGGCTACATTCCGGCTACACCCGCCGAACTCGGCGGATGGACAGGCGGCAACGCAACCATGGTAAACAATGCCATCAACAGCGGATCATTCATGCTTCAGCACCGCGATCACGGGTATGAGCAAGGCTGGGGTGAGCCATCTTACAGCAGCAGCAATATCAACGCACTCAATAATACAGATCTCACATTTGTATTCTCCATCAACTGCCTCACAGGCAAATACAATATGGGTAGTGAATGTTTCACCGAAAAATTCCACCGCCACACATCAGGTGGAAACAACTCAGGTGCACTTGGTTTGATCGCAGCATCTGAAGTTTCTTATTCTTTTGTGAACGATGCATTTGTTTGGGGGATGTACGACAACATGTGGCCCGAATTTATGCCCACTTACGGCATGCCGGTTGAGGAGCGCGGATTGCTTCCCGCATACTCTAATGCTGCCGGAAAATATTTCCTCCAGCAAAGTGCATGGCCATACAATACCAATAATAAAGAGGTAACCTATAATCTGTTTCATCACCACGGAGGTGCGTTCCTTACCGTTTATTCTGAAGTCCCACAGGAATTAACTGTAACACATAATCCTGTGCTGATAAGCGGTGAATCATCATTTACGGTTAATGCTGAAGAAGGCTCATTTATTGCACTAACAGTTAACGGAGAAATAATCGGAACCGGCGAAGCAACAGGTGCTCCTGTTGCCATCGAAATCGAGCCTCAGCTTCCGCCAAATACAATGATCGTAACGATCACAAAACAAAACTATTACCGTTACGAACAGATGGTTGAAATCATTCCTCCATCAGGCCCTTATGTGGTTTACAATGATGTGGAACTTGACGACACAATGGGCAACGGTAATGGAATAATGGAATTTGGTGAAACCATTATGCTCAACATGACCATGGAAAATGTGGGCGTTGAAACCGCCGAAAATATTACAGCTACGCTTACCAGTGATGATGAATTTATTACCATTGTTAATGGTAGTGCCAATTTTGGAGATATTGATGCCAATTCAACGGCAACCTTTGATGAAGCTTTTGAAATTCAGGCAGCCGAAAATATTCCTGATATGCACAATGTTGCCTTCACAGTTTCTGTAACTGACGGATCAGAAACATGGGAAAGTTTCTTCAGCATTATGGGCCACGCGCCAATGCTCGAGGTTGTGAATATTACGGTATCTGATCCAACAGGTAATGGAAACGGATTCCTCGATCCGGGTGAAAATGCAGATATCATGTTCGAAACTGCCAACAATGGTAGCGCTGATGCACCTGAAGTTTTGGCTAGTCTTGTAACGATGAGCCCATTCCTGACCCTCAATAACAATGCGTTTGTCCTTGGAGATATGGCCGCAGGAGAAGATGGAATTGCAACCTTTAATGTAACCGTTGATGTAAATACACCAATTGGAACGGTAGTTGATCTTATTTATACCGCCGAAAGCGGCATGTATGAAGTAGAAGAAATGATCGGCCTTAAAGTTGGTTTGATCCTCGAAGATTTTGAAACAGGCGACTTTGGCCAGTACGAATGGGAATTTGGTGGTAGTGCCAACTGGACCATCGTTTCATCTGGCGCTTACGAAGGTACTTATGCTGCAAAATCGGGCAACATCGGTGACCAGCAGGATTCAGAACTCATGGTGACAATGGATGTGATGAACGATGATGAAATCTCATTCTACTACAAGGTATCTTCAGAGGCTACCTACGACTACCTCCGTTTTTACATTGACGGTGTTCAAAAGGCAGAGTGGGAAGGTGAAGAAGGCTGGTCGCTGGCTACATTCCCTGTAACTGAAGGTGAACACACTTTTAAATGGGCTTATGAAAAAGATTATTCGGTGAGCAACGGCCAGGACTGTGGATGGATTGACTATATCACTTTCCCAGCTGTAGCTAACGATGCACTGATCATTTATGCCGGACCGGATGATGAAACCTGCGAAGGAAACGATTATGCACTAAATGCAACCGGTGCAAACTATGAAACTATAGTCTGGTCAACATCAGGAAGCGGAACGTTTGATGATAATACCATCCTGGATCCGGTTTATACCCCGAGTGACGATGATTTTGCAAACGGTGTGGTTACACTTACGATAACTGCGACCGGTGGTGGCGACAATCTCACAGATGATTTGTTACTCACATTTATGCCAATGCCTGGTCAATGTCCTTCTCCAACAGGTGAAACCGAACTCTGTATGAACCCGGGAATGGTGACTTATGAAGCTGAAGAAATGCCAAATGTGGATGATTACATGTGGATGATAGAACCTGAGGAAGCAGGTACCATAACTTATGATATGCACATGGCCGAAGTTATGTGGAATGAAGATTATATGGGTGAAGCACAAATTATGGTTATGGGTATGAACGAATGTGGCGAAGGCGATATGTCAGAACCATTAATGGTGAACATTATGGATGTTCCCGCCGCTGCTGCAACTCCTGCAGGCGACACAGACCTGTGCGAGGGTGCCATGACGACGATTTATACAGCTACAGAAATCATGTATGCTGATGACTATAACTGGATGATTATGCCGGAAGAAGCCGGAACAATCATGGCAAACGGTATGGAAGCAGAAGTAACCTGGAATGCGGAATGGGCTGGTGAAGCTGAAATTTATGTTACCGGTGCTAACGAATGTGGCGAAGGTGAAACATCTTCAGCATTGATGGTTATGATGACTGCAATGCCCGAAATGCCAGCCATGCCAACTGGTGAAACCGAGCTATGCGAAAACAATACACCAACCATGTATGAAACAACCGGTGCTGAAGGTGCTGAGGAATATGTTTGGGAAGTGCTGCCTGCTGAAGCAGGAACAATTATGTCAGACGGTATGACCGCTGAAGTAACCTGGGCCGAAGGATACAGCGGCGAAGCCAATGTTCATGTTAAAGCGATGAACCCATGTGGTGAAAGTGACTTCTCCGATGCCATTATGATTACATTAGCACCACTCCCGGCACAACCTGAAACTATCACAGGTCAGGATGAAGTATGCCAGGGTCTTACAGTTACACTGAATGTTGCTGAAATTGCCAATGCTACGGATTGTGAATGGATGATTGAACCTGCTGAAGCCGGCGTAGTTACAATGAATGGAATGACCTGCGACGTTACAGTGAGTGAAACCTGGGAAGGTGACGCAACGATTATGGCTCGCGGTATCAATGATTGTGGAGCCGGCGAATGGTCAGATGGATTCATCATGACCGTTGAAGACTGCACAGGTATTGATGAAAACAAAGCCATCAGCCTCGAAGTATATCCAAATCCAAACGATGGTGCCTTTACAGTCAGTCTAGAAGCCAATGAAAACATTGATATCAAATTGATGTCCTGGTAAATCGACAACGATAACACGTGTATT